>DAOOIV010000043.1 GCA_035384605.1 Phycisphaerae bacterium | reverse complement strand
GACTACATATTCAAACCGGCGAAATCTCTGCACTTTCAGAACGACGCTGGCACTCGGGATCCGTCCGCGCGTTGGTGAAGATGGCCGAGTACAGCGTAGCCGCCGGCGTCTTTCCTTTGGAATCAAGCTGTTCGTCATAGCCCTTGGACATCGCGATATTCCATATCTCGCTAGGCGAAAGGGGCTTGTTCTCCTCGCGGAGAATCTTCTCTGCAAGACCAAGAAATGTCATTCTTGCCATGATGCACCTCTTTGCGATTACTGGCCTGAGGAACGGCAACACAAGAAAAGGTCAGGTTTGTTTTCTCCTTCAGTCTATCACCCGCCGTCTGTCATCTCGTCGATTGCGTTCACCGCTCTCCCCGTAACCTGAGGCCCGCCGTCGGCACGATCACAGGTTATAACCTATCCCCACAGTTTAACAGATACAAGTGGCAAGACAAGCCGTTGGCTCTCAGCTCTTGGCTCTTAGCTTTCCCTTGCTGTCCCTCGCCCCCTTCGGCATAGTCCGCGTCGTCCGCGGTTCGGTCCCGAACATCCGTTTCCTCCTCATGCCCTATCGCCTTTCTCGTGGCCAACAACCTCCACCCCCCATCCGCGTCCATCTGTGTGATCTGCAGGCCATACGCGCCGTTGGCTCTCACGTTTCCGGGTTCGGCACCAGCACCAATTGCCCCAGGCCCCGGCACCGAAGAATCCTTGGCTGCCCAAACGGTCTCTCCCCGCGCTTGCGTTCCGGTTTCCCTCATAGGCGGTTGCGTCTCCCGCCTGATCTGCCACGGACCCGGGGGCGGCCTCCGGGTCAGAATTGGCGGTCCTCCTTGTGATTGTCCGGGGTAGCGACAGACGCTGAATAGGTTTACAAAAAAGGGAAAGTGATCACCCGCGGCCTGATCCTGTGAATGTGGGCAACGTCGACAGCATGCCGCTTTCTTCTCTCGGAGGCCCAATTGAGCCGAGAATAGGTCGCTTCAGCGGTCTTTCCCGAAGGGCAGATAGGCCGGCCGTTTTACGGCTGGTTCGCGGTCACTCGTTCCTCTCTCCTTGTTTCCCCACATTGAGCCCGTTTCAACGGGCTTTCCCGGATTTCTAAGATGGCCCCGCGCTGACGCTGGGGGTTTTGAAAGAGCCGCCTGGAGGGTGACGCAAGCCCGATTCCGGGCTACCGTGCTCCCGGCATTGATTCACCTGCCCCGATGCGGTGTAATGGCGGGTCTGTGTTCTTGGGGTACCAGTGAGAGACGACATCAATGGATCTGTTTACCTACAGGAATGGCGAGTTGTACTGCGAGGACCTGCCGGTCCGTCAGATTGTAGATTCCGGCATCGGGACCCCGACCTACATCTACTCCGCGACAACCTTCAGGGAGCATTACTCCCGCATGGCGTCCGCTTTCGCCGAGTTGGATCCGATCATCTGCTACTCAATCAAATGCTGCCAGAACATCCACATCGTCCGCCTGCTCGTCGAGCAGGGCGCGGGCATGGACGTGGTCAGCGGCGGCGAGCTGTACCGGGCCCTCAAGGCCGGTGCGGATCCGTCCAAGATCGTTTATGCCGGTACGGGCAAGACGGACAAGGAGATCAACGAGGCCATCGACGCAAGGATCGGCTGGTTCAACATCGAGTCCGAGGCCGAGCTGGCCAACCTGATCCACATCGCTTCGCAGCGGCAGACGACGGTGCGCGCTGCCCTGCGGGTCAACCCCGATGTCGATCCCAAGACGCACCGCCACACCACCACCGGCAAAAAGGAGACCAAGTTCGGCGTAGATATCGAGCGCGCCAAGAGGGCGTTCGAGGAATACGGCCGCAACAAGTCGGTCAGGCTCTGCGGCATCCATCTGCACATCGGCTCGCCGGTCAACGCCGTCCAGCCGTACGTCGAGGCCATCGAAAAGGCATTGGACCTGATCCTCTCGCTGCGGCGAGACGGCTTCGAGATCAACACGCTTGACATCGGTGGCGGATACGGCGCCGACTACAGCGCCGGCGAGGCCCTGTCCGGCAAGGCCTACGCCCAGATGATTGTGCCGCTGCTTCGCGAACAGGGGCTCAAGATCATCCTGGAGCCCGGCCGATCCATCGCCGCAAACGCCGGCATCCTGGTCACCCGCACGTTGTTCATCAAACGCAGCGGCGACCGCCAGTTCGTCATCGTTGACGCCGGCATGAGCGACCTGATCCGGCCCGCCCTGTATGACGCCTATCATTTCCTGTGGCCGGTCGCTCCGGGTCCGCAGTACGCACTGGCCGAGCGTCGCCGGAACGTGAACATCCCCGAGACCGTTAAGGTCGACGTGGTCGGACCGATCTGCGAGACCGGCGACTTCCTGGCCAGGGACCGCGACCTGCCGCCGATTAAACGAGGCGACCTGCTGGCCGTCTTTACGGCCGGGGCCTACGGTTTCACCATGGCCAGCCACTACAACTCGCGGCCCAACGCCGCCGAGGTGCTGGTGGAAGGTTCCACGTTCCGCACCATCCGCCGGCGCGAGACCTACGATGATCTCATCGCCGCCGAAGAACAGGTCTGACCACTGCCCGCTGCGCCCCCAGGCCGTGGTCGCTTCTCCAGCCGCTTCCCCGCGAGCCCCGCCGCTGCGCCAATGGCCAGTCCGACCACGTGTGTCGCACCCACGAGCGCCACCCCCGCTGGTGCCGAGGTCGGCAGGAGCACCTGCCCGGTCAACGCTTCGATCACTGATTTGGCCGCAACCAGCGCCAGCACCCCGATCCATGCCATCGCCTTGCGCCGCCCGTCCTGGATCGCCATCGTCGTCAGGATCCACGCCAGCAAGGCGCAATCCACCCCCGAGACGCCTCGATAAGTGGCGACGTCGTCCGCCAGCCCGAACACCGCAAGTCCCACCGCCGGCGAAGACAGCGCCACCACCCAAGACAGTCCCCGTGATCGTCCTTCCGCAATCCAGCATAATGCGGCGAACGCCATAAGATTGGCTGCCAGGTGTGCCCAGCTATAGTGAACGAAGTTGCCGGTCAGAAGCCGCCAGGTCTGCCCGGCAGCGATATGACCGCGATCGAATTCCAGCATGGACTGGACCGCAGGCGACAGGTGCACCAACAAGGAGAACGCAGCCACGCCGATCCAGAAGAATCGCTCCCAGGAGATGGTACCCGGCAGCACCGTGCCGCCGGGTACTCGCGTCACATGGACATTGACCGTTGCAGGGTCGGCCGCTTTCATGCCGCACCCCGGCGACGACGACGCCATTCCATGACCGCTAGAAATGCGATGCCGGCTACTCCCAGCGGACCGACCGGGCCGCCGCCTCGCGGCCGCAGGCTGATGTCGCCCGGCCCCGACGGGGGCGGAGGCGGAGCGCCGGTCGAGACCATCTGCTGTCCGCCGAGTGGAGCGGTCGGCGGAGTCATGGTCAACGGCTCCACGCCGCCGTCGCGCGGCCCGAGGTCTGTCATCGCCTTGTTTCGTATCGCTTCGAAGTCGGCGATCAGCTTCTGTTGCGAATCGCGATCTCGTTGCGAGCGAAGCACGTTGCGGCGATCGATCTTCCACCGCTGATACTCGGCGTCGTTCTCCAACACCAGGAACGACGTGTACGGAGTCACGATGGAGTAAGCCTCGCCCAATCGCACGATCTCATTTGCGACCGCGGCGTGCGAACCTGCGCGGTCTCCCTCCTTCAGCAACCGCTGCACCTTGTGCCACGCCCACATACGCTCGATTTCAGGATTCGCGTCTTCGGCGTCCGGGAACTTCAGATCAACGCTGCTGACGATTTCCTGACCCTCCACGGCGGCACGCACCACGGCCTTGCCCGGCCCCTGCCCGCGATAGCGCCCGTACATCCTTGCGGGCGCGCCGTGAAACAGGTTGGGCACCAAGGGCGGCTCAACGTCAAAGGTTTCCACACCCTCGATGCTCACGCGGATGTTGGTCGCCGCCGGGCGCGTCAGCTTCCGCCGGAACGATTGAGCCTGTCGCTCGAAGTTGTCACCAGGCGACAGGAATGAGGCGAGCCCACCCGAATCATCGGCCATCTGCTCCAGCAGCGGCCGGTTGACCTCGTTGCCGACCCCCACGCAGAACACACGGGCGTTGCCCGGCCGCGATTTGATCATCTCCAGCAGCGTGCGGGACTCGGCCTGCTCGGTCATTCCGTCACTGAAAATGACCACGTTCAGCGTACGGGCGGGATCGGCGTACTTGTAGGCAACTTCCAGAGCAGGCTTCATCATCGTGCCGCCCCTCGCCTCCTGTGAAGCGAGAAAGGACGATGCTTTCGCCGTACTCTCTTCGCCGGTGGTCGTCAGGGACTTGAAGAGGGAATGCGGCGACACGTTGAAGGTGATGATCTCGAATCGATCGTCCTTGCCCAGCGACCGAATGAACGCTTCCACCGAGTTGCGGGAGAGCGCTAGCTTGCCGTCGTCAGCCATGCTTCCCGAGCTGTCGATGATGAACACGTAGTCCATCCCCGAGGTCTCCTTGGCCAGTTCCTCCCCGGCAGTCAACGTCAGGCAGAAGTATCCGTCCTCACCGGGTCGCCGAGAGGCGATCATGTCGATGCCGGTATGCGGGCGCGACACGTGACACGCCACCACCACGTCACGATTCAGGTCGCCCGACTTCGTCTCCAGGCTCGCCTGAATCTGCGTCTCGCCGTGCCGGGCAACGGCCATCTGGTCTCCGTGGCTGGGGCTTTCCACCTCGACAATGGGCACCTGAGACCTGGCCTGCAGGGCGAACGAGAATCTGCCCGTCGTCTTCGAATTGATGTCCTTGCGCGTCTGCGTGGCCAGCGGGTATACGTAGGTTGCCCAATCGTGGTCATAATCCAGTTCCTGGTAGTAGCAGATCTGCACCTTCTGGTCAGCCTTCGGACCGATCGGGAAGATCCGCATCTCAAAGGTCTTGAAGTCCTTCTGCTCCAGCAGGCCCGGGTCGCGACGCACGCGTTTGTAGCTGTCATAGATCTCCCGGGCCCTCTGCTTCTCCACCACTTCGCCGACCATTTCCTTGCCGTTGATCCACATGGAGAAATTGGACACCGAGGCGTCTTTCGGCACCGGGAAAGTGTAGAGCGCCTCAACCTGGCGATTCTCCGTATTGCGAAATACCTGGGTCACCTCGGTCACCGCGATACCGTTGTTGATCGTCACCTGCACGTTGTGCTCGCGGATTTCCAGTACGCCGCCGAGCCCGCCATCGGCAATCAGCAGCCCCGCACCGCTGGCGGCAGTCTGGATCATCAGGATCATGCAGCCGGCCGCGATCGACCCGCCCATGCGTCTGTGTTTCGAACCGTTCATCTCATTCTCCTTTTGCTCTTGGACTCTGTGCATGCGCGCACCTTCCACCTCGGCCCACACGCTGCCGCGCGCCGAGCCGCACTTCGACCCCTGCCGCCGGTTCATCGCTCGGCGACAGTTGCCCACGTCATCAAGGAAAACCCACTGACCGGGCCGCGCGCATCCCGGAAAACTCAGGAACCCTCCATCCGTTGCGGCGGGCCCTGCTTTGACAGCAGACTCGCCACCATGGACTCCAGTTGGTCCAACGACGTCGTCGCCGCATATCCCTTCGCCCACAGCGATTCACTGGGGAAGTCATTCGGATGCTTTCGTCTGACCGCCTTGCCTGCGGACTGAAAACGATGCACGGTCTTCTCCGGCGAGTGATTCGGCCATGTCTCGACCACCAGGACGACATGATCCGGCTCAATCTGACATTCGATGATTGACCATCCGTGCTCGATGGCCTCGCGTTCAAAGGCGTGCCGCATCCATTCCGCCCGCGGTCCGGCCAACAGAGGCAACCTGTGCCACGTAACCCATGCCAGTCCGTAAACCACCCGATGCACCACGTCTTCGTCGGTCTTGAAAACCTCGTGGAGCTTGCGCTTGACGTGGCTCATCGCCGAAGGCCGGTGAACGAGTTGAATCGACCGGGCCTTGTCCCGCGTGCGCGTGATGTGGCCTTTCTTCTCCAGCGCCTCCACATGCCCTCGCACGGCATTGACATTGGCCAGACCCAGCGCCGCGCCGATCTCCCTCAGCGTGGGTGGATAGCCATGTCGCTCGCTAAAGCCGCTGATGTAATCGAGCACGTTCTGCTGCTGGACTGTCAAAGGCTTGCCGTCCATACGGACCTCATGAACACTGTACGTATGTATAGTATACACCACCGGGCCACCGGATGCAAATCAGATCTACCAAAAAATGCAGGATCGCAGATTGTTCGCAATCGTATTTATTATAAGGACTTATGTTTTCCAGGCGTTGGTCTATCGGGTCGAGGCCTGCTCCTCGGCCCAGCCCGCCGGCTCCTCATCCTGCTTGAGGTCCAGCGTCTGGCGGCCGACTTGAATCAGGAAGCTCAGCAGGGCAATGAGCCACGCCAGTGTCGATTCGGCCCCTTGGTTGTGATTGGGCCCTTCGGGCGTGAGCCCGTCGCAACAGCCGCCCGTACGGAAGTCGTACAAAGGTGCATCCAAGTCGTTGCGGCCCAGGAACCATTCGACCGCCAGGCGGGCCTTGGCTAACCATTTCTCCTCGCGAGTCGCACGATATGCCTCGGCACAGGCCAGCACCATCTGCGAGGCCTCGATCGGTTGCTGATCGAAGGTTGCCTTCTCGCCGCCCCGTGAGAACCATCCCTGGTTGCCGACAAAGGAAAAGTGCCCGCGATCGGAGCCCTGCACGTCGCACAACCACTGAAGGCTCCGAAGCCCCTGATCACGCATCTCGCCATCGGGAATCCACGTACCCGCCAGAATCAGGGCGTGAACCAGAGTGGCGTTCGAGTAGGTCATGGTCGGCTCGCACCACTGCCAGTCCGGCGAGACGTTTCGTCGGAATAGATCGAACAGCTTCTCCGCCAATACCTGGCGGACGCGCCGCACCCGTGCGTCGCCGCTGAAGTACTCCAGGTAGGCGTGAATGCCCAGGAGCGAATACGCCCACGCCCGCGGGTACTCGAATTGCTCGGCCGAACCGATCACATCCTGGAACAACTGCACCGCCATCATCCGCGAATTCTCGTTGGGCGCGTGAGCGGCCGTCATTCCCAGGCCCCACAGGGCTTTGCCCTGACTGTCTTCGCTGCCCACCGCGTCGAGCCACTGTCGCGAATAGGACATGAAATTACGGAAGCGGTTGGTCTTCTCGTTATAGGCGTGAGACAGATACGCCAGGTAGATCCCGGCCAGGTCGTCGACTTCGTCCGAGTCGTAGAGCTGCCGATGAAGCGCGCAGACCACCAACCCGCGCCCGTTGTCGTCGAGTGAATAGCCCTGTCGCCGATCCGGCGTCGAGTACAGACAGTGCTGCAAGACACCCGTAGGGTCGGTCATCGTCCGCAGGTGGCGAACATCGACTTCGGGCAGCTCCTCGGCCCGAGCCACGCGGCGCCGCTTGTGGGCCAGCAGGCGGGGCTGTCGTGCCCGTTCGTGGAGCAGCGATTGCCCCAGCAGCAGATACTCGCGAGCCACCTGCTTCCAAACCATCTCCCGGCAATAGGTGTAGGCCCGCTTGCGTATCTGGTGCCGCTCGGTGTCATTCTGGAACAAGTGGATGACCGCGTCCGCCAGAGCCTTGGAATCCTTGAACGGCACCAGCACGCCTCGCCCGTCGGCCAGCAGTTCCTGGGCATGCCAGTAGGGCGTGGATACGACTGCTTTGCCCGCGCCGACCGCGTACGCCAGCGTGCCGGAGGTGATCTGCGCCTCGTGCAGGTAAGGCGTCACGTAAACGTCCGCCGCGCCGATGTACTCGCACAGTTCCTCCAGTTCAACGAACTGGTTGCGAAACCGAACGTGCTCCTGCAGGCCCAGATCCGCCACGCGACGTTGCAGACTGCTGCGGTAGGCCTCGCCGAACTGGCGAACCAGGTGCGGATGCGTCGCACCCAATACGATGTAGAGCACATCGGGAAAGGCTTTCACGATCTCGGGCATCGCCTCAATCATGTACTCGATGCCCTTGTTCGGAGACAGCAACCCGAACGTCAATATCACCCGCCGCCCCTCGGCCTTGAACTGGTCCTTGTAGTAATTCGGGTCCACGAACGGCACATCCGGTATGCCGTGCGGTATCAGCGCCACCCTCTCGGCGGGCACGTGGTAGACGTCCAGAAGCATCTGTCTGGCGCGATGGCTCATCACCACCAGCCGATCGCACAACTGGGCCAGCTCCTCCAGCACGCGACGCTGGTCGGCTGTCGGCTCCTGCAGAATCGTGTGCAAGGTGGCGATGACCGGTATGCGCAGCTCGCGGAGCAGCCGCAGCACGTGCGAGCCCGCCGGCCCGCCGAAAATGCCGTATTCGTGCTGAAGGATGAACACGTTGGCTTGATTGCCCATCACGTAGTCGGCCGCCAAACGGTAGTCGGGCTGATAGTTGGCGCGAAGCTGAAATCGGACCCGCTCCGGGTAACGATAGCCTTGCGGAATGTCGTCGAGTGCCAGAGCAAAAACCTCGCCCTTGTTGCCCAACTCCGCGGCGATGGCCTCGGCCAGATCACTCGTGAACGTGGCAATCCCGCATCGGCGCGGAACGTACGTTCCCATGATCGCAAGTTTCTTCAGATCCAATGCAGGAATCGTAGCCATGATGTGCTCAGAACCTCCTGATACCCGCGGCGCACGAACCAAACTACACCGAATGGTCAGCCACCCCCTCCAACCCCCGGAAGGTGACGGCGTTTCGCCACTGCGTTGCGTCCCCACTTCAATATCGGGGCAATCGCCCCGCAGTCTTGACACACGCAAGACCCTGAAGCATCGTCAGTATTCTGAACTGCATCAGTCTCTCTCAAAGCGAGCATGCCATATGGTGACTTCCCAAAGGTATCCTGATTTGCCCGACGCCTCCTTCATTCCCAGGGCCTACACGGGTCTCTCCCGACAACAAGTGTCGGAGTTGCGACACCGGTATCTCTCACCGGCACTACTACTGTATTACAGCAATCCAATCATGATTGTCGAGGGTCGGATGCAGTACGTGTGGGACGACACGGGCAAGCGGTATCTCGACGCATTTGGGGGTATTGCGGCCGTGTCCATCGGGCACTGCCACCCTCACGTAGCCAAGGCCGTCCAGGAACAGGTGAACCTCATCCAGCATACGACGGTGATTTATCTCCACCCGACGATCGCGCGGTTCGCCGAGAAGCTTGCGGCAACGTTCCCGGCGGGTAGCGGCCTGCAGGTCAGCTATTTCACCAACTCGGGAAGCGAGAGTAACGACCTGGCCCTGCTTATGTGTCGCCTGTACACCGGTCGTTTTGATGCCATTGCCCTGCGAAACGGATATCACGGCGGTACTCACGCCACCATGGCCCTGACCGCCCAGAGCACCTGGAAGTTTCCCATACCGCACTCGTTCGGCGTCCATTTTGGCATGCCGGGCTACTGCTACCGCTGCCCGATGGGATTGCACTATCCGGCGTGTGATTTGAAGTGCGCTCGCGACGTGGCCCAGACGATCCTCTATGAGACGCCGGGCGAGATCGCGTGCTTCATCTGCGAGGCCATCCAGGGCGTCGGCGGCGTAATCGTGCCCCCGCCGGATTATCTCAGAATCATCTACGAAGCTGTCCGCAAGGCCGGTGGCTTATGCATCGCGGACGAGGTTCAAGCGGGGCTCGGACGCACCGGTGAGACGTTCTGGGCCTTCGAGAATTGGGGAGTGGTGCCCGACATGGTCACCATGGCCAAGGGCATTGGCAACGGCGCGGCCCTGGGCGCCGTGGTTACTCGGATGGATGTGGCCAAGGGGCTGGCAGGGCGCCTCCACTTCAACACCTTCGGCGGCAATCCGGTCGCAGCGGCCGCCGGTCTGGCAACCATCGAAGCGATCGAAACAGAGAACCTGCGCGAGAATGCCCGACAGGTCGGCGCGTATCTCAAGAGCAGATTGCTCGAGATGCAGCAGCGACATCCGCTCATCGGTGAGATTCGGGGCATGGGGTTGATGCTCGGCATGGAATTCGTCCGCGATCGTGAAAGCCGCGAGCCGGCCAAGGACGAAGCCCATGACGTGGCCGAACTGGCCAAGGAACATGGGCTGCTTGTGGGAACCTCGGGCATCTTCGGCAACACCATTCGGCTTACCCCGCCTCTGTGCTTCACGAAGGACGACGCCGATTTCGCGGCCGATTGCCTCGACCAGGCGCTCGCCGAGGTCCAGGCCCGTGCCCGATAACGGCCCCAAGCGGCAGTGGCCGCTGTCTCGGGTCCCCTGGGCATTTCAATGCCGCTCCGCCCGCAACTGTAAGTCGTTGTCCTGCGGCGTCTTGCGGTCCGTGTCCCAGGGCTTTCCGGCAGTTGCCGACGAAAAGGAAACGGCAATTTCCTGGCCGCGGGGGCGTTATGCCCGTATGTTGGGAAGATGATGGATGCTGTGGTACTGGATGACCTGATCCGCAGAGCCCGTCAGCGGGATTCGGCGGCGTTCGAGACGCTGGTTGAGATCTACAGCCCACGTCTGTACGGCTACTTTTATCGGCTCACCGGCCGGCGAGAGGATGCAGAAGATCTGCTGCAGGAGGCTTTCGTCCGCGTCGTGCGAATGATCAGCCGATACGAGCATGACAACCGATTCGACGCGTGGCTCTTTCGGATCGCAACCAATCTCGTGCGCGACCGGGTGCGGCGGCAACGCCGATCCGCGGATGCCGGGGCTTCGGGTGCCCGGCAGGATGAGCCGGGGATTCTTGAGGAGGTTGCCGACAACGAGGTTGACCGGCCGGATGATGTCTTGGAGACCACCGAGCAGGTTGACCGGTTGCAGTGGGCCCTGAAGCAGCTACCCGAAGCCGAGCGAGAAGTGATCCTGCTGCGTCACTTTTCGCAAATGTCGTTCAGGGAAGTGGCCGAGGCAATGGGGACTCCGTTGGGGACGGCATTGGCCAGAGCGCATCGGGGCTTGGCGAAACTGCGGCGGTTGATGAACGAAGACGCCGCGTGAAGCAACAAGAGGTGCAATCTCAGGCCGGGAAAAGCACCGCAAAGCCGCAAGACGGATGAGAGAAATCGACCAAGGATTTATTGTTCGGCAGGAACAGTGATGAGTGACGAACTGAACGAACTGGAACGAGAAGTTGAGCAGGAAATGGCCTTGTTGCCAAGCCTCCTGGTGGAGCCGTCGGATGCCACCGTGCTTCGCGTGAAAGCCGTGGTCCGCCACGAGCTCAACGAGGAATGGCTTGCCGGCCAAGCGGCGCCGTTGCCGTCGGCCGAGGCCGTTCGACGGGTACATCAGGCTGTTATCGCCGAACTAGCCAAGCCCGCCTCCGCTCGATTGTCGGCATGGGGCAAAACGGCGGCAGTCTTGGCCGCCGCGGCAATGATCGCGATTAGCGTGGGTGTGATCCGACGGACCGGACTGGTTGGCTCTCCATCTGTGTCACCCGAGGTGGCTGAGGCCGAGAAACACGTGGAACTTTTCCTGGCAACGGCCGAGAAAGTGTTCTCGCTCGACGACTTGACCGAATCAATTGCCGATGACCTCAGCGCGATCGAAGAGGACATCGACGGTTGGCAATCAGCGGGCAGCGGCGAGACCGGCGGACTTGGAGACGTTCTGCGTGAGATCGACGGAACAACGCCGGAGCCTCTCGACAACCACGGCGTCTCTCATCTCTCGACCGTTTCTCAGGGAGCCTGGGGATGAAATGGGCAACGGCAGGATTACTGACGGCGGTCCTCGGCGGTCTCCTCGGCTTGTTCGGACCGGCGGACAGCAATGAGTCCCAAAGCCCGAAACCGCGCGACCGAGGTGCTTCAGCGATCGGCCGCCCCGCCGAGACAAGTGACGGGCTGGAAATCGAGCAGGGTGTTCGTTCTCCCGCATGGCCTCGAGACGCGTGGCCGAGACGCGATTGGCGAGGTCGCGATGGAACGGTCGGCCCGCCCGACCGCTCCCGCTACAGGCAAGGTATGGGGGGACGCTCCTGGGACGATGAAGATGACGAACAGATGTCGCCCGAGCAGGTAGCTGAGTTGATGAACTTCGCGGAAAGGGAGTTTCCCAAACTGCACCGGCGACTTGTAAGCATACGCGAGACGGACCCCACGTTGTTCAGAAAAATGATCAGACGCGTACGCGGTCCGGTCTCTGAAATCGTCCGGATCCAGCAACATGATCCCAAGGCAGCCAGACGATTAATCGATGCTCACCGCATCGAGATCGACCTGACGGAGCTGCAAAGTCAATACCAGGCCGCCCAAAACGACGCGCAGCGCGAACAACTGAAGGCCACGATGCGGGAACTGGTGGTCAAGCGCTGCGAGCTTCGCCTTCAAAGGCTCAAAGCCGAGATCACAGAATTGGAAAAGCGGCTCGAACACGCTAAGAAGGAAATGGCCAACCGCGAAAGAGACCAGGATCAGATTGTCGATCAGGAGTTAAGCAGACTCTTGACGACCGGAACCGCATCGCCCGGCGGGGGTCGTTTGTGGCCTTCAGGTGAACTGGGCCCCGGCTTCAGGGGCGGCAAACGTGGCCCCGGTCCGCCTTCGACAGGGCCGTCGGGCACGGTGGCACCGATCGAATAGGAGCCGTCTGCGTCGAGCACGATGGCCTTGTCGGGCACACCGGCGCTGACCGCCATATTACGCATGGCCTCGGTCTCGTGGTTGGGTCGGTTGCCCGGCCTGCCGGACATGATCACGGTGTGGGTCAGACCGTTGAGGTAGTAACGGCACGCGGTTCGCACGCGGTCGGCGAACGCATCGGAGAGTGTGCCATCCGTACAGGTCCGGGCTCCAAAAACGACGACCGCGTCGGCTTGTCGGCGATGGTCGGTCTTGCCGAAGCAGTCTGGGCCGGGGCGGAAAGGCGGAGTGGTAACAGGACCGCAGCGCCAACGAGGCACATGTTTCCGACAACGGGGAACAGGAAGCCAAAGCCGATCCACCGGATGCCGGGATCATGACCTGGCCGAGGCGGATTGCCGAGCAGGTTCAGTAGTGCCCCCCCAACGGATGCCGCCGGGCCGCAAACAAGGCCGTGTCAGATTAAAGAACAGGTGTCGCCATGAGTCATGCCGTTTTCTGCAGTCTCTGTTTGAGCCTTCTGACTTCTCCCTTGTACGGTGTATCTTCTCCCAGCATCGTGCTTCTCTATGCTGATGACCTGGGCTACGGCGACGTCGGGTGTTACGGCGCGACGCGGATCAAAACGCCGAACATCGACCGCCTCGCTCAACAGGGCTTGCGATTCACCGATGCCCACTCATCGGCCGCCACGTGTACGCCCTCTCGCTACTCTCTGCTGACCGGTGAATATGCCTGGCGACGAAAAGGCACGGGAGTCCTGCCCGGCAATGCCCGGCTGATCATCGAGCCCGGCCGAACCACGCTTGCCTCGATTCTCAAGAAAGCCGGCTACACGACCGGCGCGGTCGGCAAATGGCACTTGGGGTTGGGAGACGACAAGCTCGACTGGAACGGCGAGATCAAGCCCGGCCCGCTCGAGATCGGGTTCGACTACTGCTTCCTGATTCCCGCAACGGGCGACCGCGTGCCCTGCGTCTACGTCGAGAACCACCGCGTTGTCGGGCTTGACCCTGCCGATCCCATCAAAGTCAGCTATGACGAGCCGATCGGCGACGAGCCCACCGGCAAAGAGCATCCTGAGTTGCTCAAACTGCATCCCAGCCACGGGCATGACCAGACCATCGTCAACGGCATCAGCCGGATCGGCTACATGAGCGGCGGCAAGGCAGCCCGTTGGGTGGACGAGGACATGGCTGACGTGATCACCGACAAAGCCGTCGCGTTCATCGAGCGAAACCGCGACAGACCATTCTTTCTGTACTTCGCGACGCACGACGTGCACGTGCCCCGCGTCCCTCATCCACGATTCGTCGGTAAGAGCGAGATGGGCCCGCGCGGCGACGTCATCGTACAGTTCGACGCCTGTGTCGGCCGTGTTTTGGATGCCCTCGATCGCCTGAAACTGACCGAAAACACCCTGGTAATCTTGAGCAGCGACAACGGCCCGGTGGTGGACGACGGCTACCGGGACCAGGCCGTCGAGAAGCTCGGAGACCACAAGCCCGCCGGTCCCTGGCGAGGCGGAAAATACAGCAACTTCGAGGGTGGCACACGCGTGCCCTTCTTGGTCCGCTGGCCCGACCGCGTGAAACCCGGCACGAGCGAGGCCCTGATCTGCCAGGTGGATCTCATTGCGTCGTTTGCGGCACTCACCGGCCAGTCGCTCGGTCGGGATGACGCACCCGACGGCATGAACGTCCTGCCCGCGTTGTTGGGAGAATCCAAAATCGGCCGCGATCATCTGGTGCAGCAGGCCGGCGCGCTGTCGCTGCGAAAAGGCACGATGAAATACATCGCGCCAAGCAAAGGGCCCAAGGTCAGTCGTTACACGAATGTCGAACTGGGCAATGATCCCGCGGCGCAGCTCTACAACCTGGCCGACGACCCCGGCGAAACACGGAATCTGGCTCCCGACAAGCAGCAAGAGACGCAAGAACTTGGCATGTCGCTGCAAAGGCTCCAGGACTCGGGCCGATCGCGACCCTGACCGGCGAACCGGATCGCGAGACAGGGGCCGCGCTCGCTGTGCGGGGCCTTTTGCTGCTTCGAGATCGGGGTTACGCGCTTGGCGGCGCGACCGGAATCGGCTCCGGCACCGGCGCGACAGCCATGCCTTTGCGCCGGTCACGCTCGACACGGAACATGATCACCGAACCCAAAGCGAAAAGCACGACCGCCAGCGCGAGCGGCATGCGAAGATCGCCCGTCCAACGGTAGAGAGCCACGGCCGGGAACTGGCCTATCAGCCCGCGGATACCAACCATCGTCGCGTGAATCGCCAGGTAGGTCGGAGCTTGCGAGGCGTCCCGGGCCAGGAATATCGGCCCGAGCGTCCATGCCAGGTTCACGCCGCTGAGCATCACGCCGTACAGGATGGTCACGATCATCAGGCTGTTGACGTCGTACGCCCACATGAGGCCGATCGGATAGAGCGCTAACGCCGCAAAGGAGTAGGCCGCCGTCTTGAGCGGCCCGAGCTGATCCATCAGATAGGCCGTCGGCAGCATCGTCAGCAACAGTGTCAACTGCAGGACCGTCTGGGTGGACCGGGCAACCTCCTCGTACGTCAGCTTCAACTTGTCAACGCACAAAAACGGCAGCAGGGCCCAGCAGATCATCCAGCCCAGCCCGTAAATCGAGAAGGCCGTCTCATGCCGCCGGAAAATGCTGTCCTCTCGAAAGACTCTCAGCATATTGTGGTACACTCGCCGGAGGCTGGTGCGCAGCCGCTCCGACGGCTTGGCCTGCTGGCGCTCGATGAACAATTGCCGGCGAGTGATGCAATAGAGCAACCACATCCCCATGCCGACCAGCACCGTCCCGACCGGCAGGTACCATCTGAACGAATCCGGCCGCCAGTTGAGCCACAGACCGATAAGGTAAGTGCCCACCATGACCGTGAACTGCGTCACCATCTGAACAACGCTGAAGATCCGGTTCCGCGACGCCGGCGGATAACAGCTTCGCAGGATGTCGCCGGTGAGCGGCTGCATGCCGCCGAAGCCGGTTGCGGCGATCACGATGAATACGAGTGACGTCCATGCCTTGTGACATAACGCGATCCCCGCCAGAGGCGCGATGGCTGAAATCCATAGCAGGGCCAGATACCGCCCTGACCCAATCCGGCGGTACAGCTCGTTCCAGACGACCGACAGCACCAGGGTGATCGAAATGGCGGACGTCGAGATGACCGTTTCCCATTCGCTGGCCTGGAAATAAGACCGCAGCAGAACGGGTAGCATCTGAAACACCGCCGCCTGCAGGGCAATGAACGGCGTCGCCCAGAGCTGGAGCCGAAGGATGTTGCGGCTTTCGGGAAATGCGACCAGACGATCGAGAATCAAACAATGCCCCCATTCAACACGCGACAACGAAGGCCATAGTCTAATTGAAGCGGAGCCCTCATGGAATCACCGGATCGGTACCCTCGCTCAACGGGTACTCGTGCATGAGGTGGTGGAACTCCTCGCCGGACCGCACGGATCGCATCCGGTGTCGCCACTCGGGCGACGGCTGGAGCTTGGCGGCATACCAACTGAAACGCTGTCGCATGATCGCGCAGGCTACTCGCTCGCTCTTGATGCGCTTGAGCTGCTCGAAATGCCGGACGACAAGATCAAGCCGATCGCGCACCGTCGGCGGCGGCGGCAAGATGCCGGTTGTCAGATAGGCATGTGAATCACGGAAGATCCACGGATCGCTCAACGCCCCTCGGCCGATCATCACCCCCGCACAGCCGGTAGCGTCAATCATCCGCTTGGCGTCGGCGGGGCTGCGGACGTCTCCGTTGCCGATGACCGGGATGGATCGCACCGCCTCGACCACCCGGGCGATGCCGTCCAGCCGGACCTTCCCGCCGAACTTGTCCGCCGCCGTCCGCCCGTGGACGGTCACCGCCGCCACCCCCGCCCGTTCCAAGTCGGCCGCCAGTTGCGGTGCCACCATCGACGAATCATCCAAACCCAGTCGCAGCTTGGCGGTCACCGGCAAATCCACCGCCCGGACGACCGCCGCCGCCAGCCGGACCGCGCTGGCTGGGTCGGACAACATCGCTGCCCCGCCACCACGGGTGCAGATCTTGGCCACCGGACAACCCATGTTGATGTCGATGACGTCGGCTCCATGGTCCCGGCAGTATTTGGCTGCGTCGATCATCTCGGCCGGGTTGGCCCCGTAGAACTGCACGCAGAGCGGCTTGTCATCCGGCTCCGTGCGGATCAAGGCCATCGATGCCCCGGTTTGCCGCAATACCCCCCGCGGGTTGACCAGATCGGTGCACGCCAACCCGAGCCCGCCCAACGGCCGGACCACCAGCCGGAACGCCAGATCGCAGTATCCGGCGATCGGCGACAACAACAGGTTGGAGATCAGTCTGAGACTCCCGAGCGAGAACACTTTCTCGGCCTTTCACAGTCAAACCGAACGCGTTTCATCGGGCCGCATCTTCGCCGAGGTGCAGCCTCCCGACAACTCCCATCTTGCGATCGACCAACCTTCCGCGAGCATGCTTGCACAACCGTCCCGACACGCCTGATAATGCAGAGGGCTTTGAAAGCGGTCAGACGGCAGACCGTGAGGCCCTCTGCCCCTCGACTCAAAAGAAGTTTGCCAGCGGACAAGGCCGCGAGACGCACACGTAAACGATGTGAAAGCTGGCTGACCCGAAAACGAGCCCGCATACCGCTCGTCTCCGGATGGTCGCCTGAAAAGGACTGCCGCGAGGTAAGACAATCGCTCTGGATTCACCCATTTGTTGAGGAGCTGCCGCCTATGAGACACCTGCAACTCTGGATGGCACTTGTGGTCACATGGAGTCTCTCTCACGCGGTATCCGCAGGGGCCGGCGCACGGTATCGGATGCTCAGCTCAGTAGCGCGAAGGTTGCCTCCAGTGATCGAATGCCGTATCACCGTCGGTCCCACTGAAACGACGCCCGACGGAACCCAGGGCCAGTGGTGGTCCATTCGTTTCCAGAAAGAGGACGAGGATTTTCAGATCTGGTGCCTTTCCGAGCAGGTTCCGATGCTTGCCGCGTTGCCCGCCACAAGTCCCGGCCGAGTGTGGCGATACATCTATCGCGAGGGTCACAGGCCGATACTCGAATACCGCCGAGAAAGCACTGGGGAGGTCCTGCTTCCGGGATTTGGCTGGCAGGATCATTTCCTCCCGCACCCGAAGCGTGCCACCGAACGCAGCTCAGGCTGGCTGGTGAGCGGGCGGTGCATGGGGCATGTCATCGGTTTGTTGGAGACGCAGGAATCAGCCGAGTGGGACCAACCCTCCCCCCAGGAAGTCACCATGCTGCCGCTGGACGATGGACTGCTTGTTGCCACCTGCCTTTCCAAGCGAGACATCAACTACGGCAAGAAGCCGGACGGCGACTACACCTACCGACGCTGGGATGAGGCCGATGTGAAGGCGGTTATCGAAGCCGGCTTCAACATGATGATCGTGCACAGCCCTGAACTGGAAGACTGGGTGTGGAAGCAACCGGTGTTTCAGTTGGGTGCTCCTGACCCTTACCCCCAGATGTTTTTCCGAAGCGCCTACCTCGGATCACATTTCTTCATTGATGAACCCGCGCACCACGTGGCGACTCGCGAGCAACGCCGCTTCTTCGCCGATATCCCGCGTTACGACCTCATGTACGACCTTCTGGCCTCTTTCACTGAAGTCGCCCTCAAGGAGCAATCCTCGCACATCATGAGACCTGGATCGGCCTGTCTTATGGGTAAAGCCGTGCCGGACGTCAACTGGGGTACTCTGGAGGTGCGAAATGAGCTCCTGCCGGCATGGGAAACCCACTGCCCCGCCGCGTTCTGCGAAATGGATGCCGGCGCCAGAGGCGTTGTCATTGAGGGCCGGTTTCAACGCCCCGCATTCAACGCCCAGATTACCGAGCTACTTGGTGAAGACATGAATGTCAACGCCGAGGAAATGCTGGCGTGGCATGTGGCCTTCCTGCGAGGAGCAGCCAGAGCATTCAAAGGGGAGTGGGGCATGAGCATCTATGGCCAGGCCGACCCCGAGATCGCCAAGCTGGCCGTGGTGAACGCCTACAAGCTCGGAGCCCGCTACATCTGGTTCTGGACGAACGATCATGACCACCATGTCCCGTTCGAACGCCAATTGGAACTTGCCCGCCTGGTCACCGATGCCAAGCGAAACGACCGCCAACCACGGAACCTGGCAAGACTCCGCTCGGCCGCAACGGCAGCGGTCGTGCTTCCTACGGGCTACATCTTCACAATGGGCGGCCCACTGCTTGGCAATTACTCTCTGAGCACCGACAGCAAGAATGCTGCGACGGCACCGCGAAGGGCCGTTCAGCAGACCATCGTGCGAACCGGCCTGGAGCTGATGAGAAACGGCGTGACTTTTGACTATGTCAATCAGTGTCCCCATCTTGCTTCGCTGGGTTATGATCGACTGCTACACATTCAGCCCGATGCGACGTTGCACGAGACGAAAAACGGCAGTTTGCCGTAAGCCGTTTTTCTGGGATAGCGGGCAAAAGCGGATACGGCCAGTTTTGCGGTGCCAGGCGTGCGGGCGCGGGTGTCGGAACGAGGACGTTGTTTTTGGCACCGATGGACTTACGGAGCCAGTGCGTTCAAACAAGCGCGCTTCCTTGTTCGTATTCGCGTACCGCTCTCTACACCATCCCAACACAGCGATCTCCTCATAAGTAATTGGAGACACAGGGTTTGCGCCTCCTGTCGCGCATGCTGTCTCGAAGTCACGTTGCCTGAAATCAACACCCCTGCACATTCCGGTCGAAGGCGAGCTGAAGCCCTGAATCGTCGCAATCTATGTAACTACTTGTAAACCAATAAGTTAGTCCTAGCTTGGGCCGCCTGTGATGATCCGGCACTACTGGCACCCCCTTTGCCCACAGAACTGGCAAAACCGCCCGCCAGCCGTCCGGAGGTGGGTGGGACCGTGGACGCACCGGTGACCAGCCGGTGGCAAGCAGCCGACGGGGTGACCTGATGGAAGAGGGTTCCTTTCACAAGACGCTCAGCAAGCTGGTCAGTGAGATCAAGACGATGCCCGAGGTGGAAAAGAGCAAACTGGCGAAACTGGCGGAAGAGACCAAGCACCGGCACGAGCAGCTCAAGAAGACGGTGAGCAGCCTGCAGGAGAGCATCGACTTTCTTCGGCTGTCAATCAAGTACCTTCTGTTCGACCTGGAGGCGACCAAGCGCGAAAACGTGCAGCTTCGCAAGATGCTGGAGGAGCGCTCCGACTCGTAAGTCGGATTCTGTCGGAATATCCGTTGCTCGGCCCGGAACCAGCGTTCAAGATGCCGCCCGCAATGGAACCTGAGGGCCGATGCGAGCCATCGGCCAGGCCCTTCAAGCCCAAGACCTGCAGCCAAGAGGGGAGCGAAGGAGGACAGGCAGGGGGCAAGAAACCCCGATCGTTCGGGGAAAAGCAAAGAAGTCTTCGAGACGCCGTAATTGTGTTACGCTTGAAGACGAAAACGGCGAACGCCTTCCACTCGCTGCGTTCGCCGTTTTCATGCGCCCGTATCGGTTGATCGGTCCGCCGCGAGATTCTGCCGCGAGGCGGCCGTCAAATGACTCATCAGAAGAAGGGTAACCCGATAAAGAAGTTGAACACGCGCGTGTCGTCCTCGCTGTCCTTGATAACCGGCCAGGCGAGATCGAACTCCATCGGGACGGTCCCGAAAATCTCCAGGGTAAGCCGGACTCCACAGCCCACTGATGCCCGCCAACTGCTGATGCCGAAGTCGCGCTCGACGGTACCCATGTCGCTGAAGAAGACGCCGCGAATGACCTTGTCGTACATCGGGAAAGAGTATTCGGCACCCGTCAGGAGCATGAAGTCGCCGCCCACGCGATCCTTTTTCAACCCCGAGCGGGGGCTGATTCCACGAAAATCAAAGCCGCGCATGGACCCGATGCCGCCGGCATAGAAGCGCTCGAACACCGGCGCGTCGCCGAGAATCTGTCCGATGTTGGCCCTGGCACTGACCACGCTCTTTCGGTCCTGCTCATCGATGGCCACGGTCCAGTGCTGCGCGTATCCGGCGGTAAGTTTGGAATGCGTGTAATCGCCGCCCATGACGCCCGCCTGTTCCCAGGACAGGTTTGCCCGGTGGCCCTTGCCCGGATCAAGCCGGCTGTCGGTCGTGTCATGGACCAGCGAGAACTTGATGGTGGACAGATAACTGCCGCCTTTGACTTTCTGAATGTCCCTGGCTGAGAACAGTTCGACGTCATCGACGTTGACATACTCGGGCCGCAGGGCGATCTCGCCGAGCCAACCCTTGAGCAGGCCCTCCTCGAACTTCTTGTCAAAGCTGACATAGACGCCGGCTCGCTGTTCGGTGTACGCGTCTCGCGGACGCTCGAACAGGAAAACGCCGGTATTGAAGCCGATCGGTCTGTCGTTCAGATAGGGCTCGCGGAAATCGATGCGAAACCGCGTGTATTCGGTGCCGGGCTCGAATTGCACGCGCATCGTCTGGCCGGCGCCTTTGAAGGCCCGACCCTTGAACAGCTCATCCCAGGTTCGAGGCGTGTCGAAAAGATCAAAGTTGGTGTTTTCCAGCACGATGTTGCCGACCAGGCCGCTGTCGCTGCTGGCCCCGATGCCCGCGATGAAATTGGTGGTTTTCGTGTTCTCCTCGACGGTCACCCGCATGTCCCGAACGCCGGGCTGCGGCGCGGACGGTTCGACGGCCTCGACCGTCGCGCCGATGAACAGCCCCGTCGCCTTCAGATCCTGCTCCGCCTTGGTCATCTTGGTGACGTCATAGATGTCGCCCGGGTACAGCCCCACCTCTCGTCGAATGCACTTCTCCTGCGTCCGCTCGTTGCCGTCAACCTCGATCCAGCCGACGGTGAACTGCTCGCCCTCCCGGATGCTCAGGGTGAGGATAACCTTGGCCGGCTCAGAGGCAAAAACCCAGCTCGCCGTGACCTTCACGTCGATGTATCCCTGCGAGCCATATTTGGTTTCAAGCCGTTTCACATCGCTCTTGAGGCGGGCGTCGATCAAGGGGTCGCCCGTCTTGAGATCCATCTCATTGAGCAGCTCCTCGGCGGTGAACACTTGGTTGCCCTGAATCCGGATCTCGGCGACGGCGTACCGAACACCCTCGTTGACGCGGAAGATGACATCAAGTTTCTCACGGGCCACATCTTGGAACTCGGTCACGTAGCCGACCTCGGCATCGAGGAACCCCCGATCCCGATAGTATTTCTGCAGCGTGGCGGCATCCCGCGATGCCTGATCCGCGTCGAAGTTCCCGGTCCGGAAGATGGGTATGTAACTCTTGGTCTCAATCTGCCTCATCAGTTCCCCGGCGTCGTAGGTGACGTTATTCTCGAAACGGACCTTGCGGATCTTGACCCGCTGGTTCTCAATCACCGTGTAGACCACGCGGCGTTCGGCGGCCAGCAGGTTCTCGTCGTAGGTTACCGAGACATAGGGATAGCCCTTCTCGCGATACAGTCGTTCGATGGTGTCACGACCCTGCCGCACCTCGTGCATGTCGAGCGGATCGCCGGCGGCAAAGGTCAGCTCTTTGAGCAAGTCCTTGGTCTTGATTTTCTGGTTGCCGACGATTTCGAGGGCCTCAACCTCGGGCTTCTCCACCAGTGAGAACGTCAGGTTGATTTGACCGTCGACCAGCACCGGCTCGGCTTTGACGTCGAGAAACCGGCCGGTCCTGAGCAACTGCCCCCGGTCCCGCTCCACCTGATCCTGAGAGTAAGTCTCGCCCGCACGCGTGCGGATGCGATTGCGGACATAGGCCTCTTCAATCCGCCTCAAGCCGGTGATGTTGAGTTGTCGGATCTGCCGGCCATCCAGCGGCGAAGCCGGCCCCGCAGGCAAAGTGGCCGGCACCTGGGCGACCAGTGGCGGCGACGTGAGCGGGAAGATAACGAGTCCTCCCAGAAGCAAACATAACCACCGCCGCCGGTCGTTGCCCAACCGAGTCGCGTGCTGTCGTGTCATTGTCGTGTGTCCGTCAGAAGTCGTTCTGAGACGCCAGTGACCGCACCTTGGAGTCGTATGATACGCGGAGCAATGTGGCTGTCAAAAAAAGAACCGACAGCACTCCGGGCCGGCGTCAAGCCTTGCGGACGAACCCCCTCTCGGGCGCCTTCCCGACAGCCCGCTTACCCCGGCAAGACCCCGCAAGTCGCAGCACCCGCGGCTCAGGACCGCAGAGACCTCAAATGTGCCGTGAACCACTTGACACAAGCCTTGGGTCTTCCGCACGCAGTGTTGCCGGCCGGAAACCGCCACGACCTCCCGGTTACGGCCCAATCGATGTGAGCATCACCGCCCCGACTCCTCAATTGGGGTAGCCTTGTCATGCAGACCCCGTGCGAAGCCGGAACCTTCCGATCGCCTGCGGAAATCAAGAGCTGCTCACACCATGCGGATAGATGTCACCCGCACCTCCGGCATGATGGACACCTGCTGCCAACAAGGCGTGGGTCGTGAAGCTCGTACGGATTCATGTTGTGTGTCCCGGTTGCCGGCAGCCAACATGTTAGAACCGGGCGTCATCCTTGGGCTTCATGGCGACGGTCACCTCGATCTCACGGCCGATAGCCATCAGGTCGTCCTGAAGACGACCGGCGTCCACGGAGGGGGGTATCTCCACTTCGAGCAACATCACGTACAGGGGCTGGGCGTGATGAATGACCTCGGTGTGGAGATTGGTGATGTTGACGCCGAACTCGGCCAGCCGCTTGCTGATCCGGTGGATAATGCCCTTTCGATCCGCACCATAGACGTGAATCAGGTGCTTGGACTGTGACGACCTGGCCTCGCGCGCCTCTTCGGGCCTGAGATCCTGCAGGTACATGCGCAAACCGAGCTCCCCGGCCACCCCGGACAAGCGATCCTCAAGTTGGCGGCTTGCCATGCCCTCCGGCATGCGAATCATGAGCATGCACGCAAAGTCGGAGGCCAAACGAGCCATTTGCGAGTCCTCGATGTTGCAGTCGCTTTCCAAGAGCACCCCGGTGATGGCCGCGACGATCCCAGGGCGGTCGGGTCCACTGGCAGTCAGCAAAGCGTAGTTGGGCATTCCCAAGCACCTTCCAAAGCCGGTCCGGCATGACGACCCCGACCGTCGAACCACCGCAGCGGGGCCAAGACGACGGTTCGACCAGTGTAGGAGCCCAATTGGGCTATTTCAATCCGCGGCCGACGGTCACTCAGGTCACCGTAAGCTGGAGGCCGGAACCGCAGACCGGCCAAGAAAATTAACCGTGACGGTTTTTCGCCTATGTGTAACCTTTTTGGCTGGAAGAGGTTGTACAGGGCATCATATCCGCCGCACTTGACGATCCTTACAGAAACCTTATAATGCGTGTTGACCCCTCGCGTCGAGAAAGGCGCGGAGAGGTATTTTCATACGGGAACTCGACCGATTGACTGCCGTTTGGGAAAGTTCGACAACAGCGGCGGGCGATCGGGGAGTTCGGGTCTAGGTCATGCGACCGTATGGTCGGGCCTTGATCGTCGGGAGATTCATATAATCCGGATGGTACCTTGCCCAAGGCAAGGTCAATCCTGAGGTTCACACAGATAGTGGTATCGGCCGGTGCTCGATCCGGGTTCCGGCGGATATCAGAGTGGGGACTGAACCCACAGCGCGTTCATCGGTGTTGACGGCCAGCGTGCCGAAGAGGTGGTGTCGACCGCAAACCAAGGTCGCGCGAAGTATTAAGGAAGGTGAGTGGCTTGAGAAATCCAGGTGGCACCGGTCAGGCGACTTGCGGATGTCGGACAGACGCCGCGTGCAGGGCCCACGGGGCGCGGAGTCCCGACCAGAGCCCTCCCGATCGCACCGGATAGATGCCCACAGCGACTTACCACCTGCATGTGACCGAAGGCACGACACCACAAACCTGCGGTGCTGGCGGCGTTCGAACGATTGTCTGCAGAACCTCGCCTTGACTTTGCCGACGGCGGTCCCCCTGCCGAATCCCAGGGCTCGTTTCCGGTAGCTCTCCTGACCGTATCTAGATGATTTACTTTAATCCGCTCCGTGATCGGGCGGGGATGTGCTCAATCCGCGCTCCTTGCCGGCCGGCAGCATAGAGACCGATCAGGAAGGTGTAGAATGGGACTGCCTTTCACTTTGGCTGTGGCAGATTATGTTCCGGCGCTATTGGTGATCTCTTCGTTGATTACCGGGGCCGTTGCCACTTACATGGGCCTGCGGATCTTCGGCAAGCAGAAACTCGCCACCGCACAACGCGATGCCGCCCAGATCATCGAAAAAGCGAAAAACGAAGCGGAGGTGATCATCAAACGGGCGGAGGTCGACGCCAAAGGCGAGTTCATCCAGCGAATGGATGAATTCGAGAAGAAGAGCGCCGCCATCCGCGACGAATTGAAGGAACAGGAGCGCCGGCTGGAGAAACGGGCTGACAACCTGGATAAAAAGCTCGATACCCTGGTAACCAAGGAGCGAGCCCTCGAGCAGGCCGAGCAAAGACTGAGCAGTCGGGAAGCATCCCTGGCCCAGAAAGAAACCCAACTGACTGAGATTCTGGAGCAACAGCGCGCCCAGTTGCTCCGAATCACCGGGTTGAGCATCGATGAGGCCCGCAACCTGCTTCTCAACCAGATCCGGCACGAGGTGGAACACGACGCCGCCGAGATGGTCGACAGGATTCTGACCGAGGCTCGTGAGACGGCCGAGAATAAGTCCCGCGAGATCGTGGTCACCGCGATCCAGCGGTATGCCAGTGAGCACACCAGCGTCAACACCGTCAGCACGGTGGATGTACCTTCGGACGACATGAAGGGCCGCGTCATCGGCCGTGAGGGCCGCAATATCCGGGCGTTTGAAAAGGCCACCGGTGTGGACGTCATCGTGGACGACACTCCCGGTGTCGTGGTGGTCAGCGCGTTCGATCCGGTTCGCCGTGAGGTGGCCCGACTGTCGATGGAGAAACTCATTCATGACGGACGCATCCACCCGTCGCGGATCGAAGAAGTCGTCGAGGAAACGGGAGCGGAGGTGGCCCGTGAGATCGTCGAACGCGGCAAAAAGGCCGCCGTGGAGGCCAACGTCGGCGGCCTGAATCGCAAGATCATCGATCTGCTCGGGCGGCTGAGCTATCGCACAAGCTACGGGCAAAACGTCCTTCAGCACAGCATCGAGGTAGCGTTCCTGTGCCAAGTCATGGCCGACGAACTCGGTTTGAACGGAGCTCTGGCCCGCCGATGTGGGCTGCTCCATGACATCGGCAAGGCCGTCGACCATGAGGTGGAGGGCGGCCATCCCCAGATCGGCGCCGATATCTGCAAGCGATTCGGCGAGCGGCCGGAGGTGATCAACGCCATCGTCGGACATCATGGCGACGTTGAAGCCATCAGCCCGTACACCGCCCTGGTGGCGGCCGCCGACGCGATCAGTGCCTCGAGGCCGGGCAGCCGCCGCGAGTCGTTGGAACGTTATATCAAGCGGCTCGAACAACTCGAGGGTATCGCCAACAGCTTCCCCGGCGTGAAGCAATCCTATGCCGTCCAGGCCGGCCGCGAAATCCGCGTGATCGTTGATGCCGCCAACGTCGACGACAGCATGGCTTCCAAGACGGCCTACGACATCGCTAAACGCATCGAACAGGAGATGACCTACCCCGGCGAGGTCAAGGTCACCCTGATCCGCGAAATGCGGGCGGTCGAGTTCGCACGATAGTCGTCAGACGCCGGATCGCCGCGGCAACTGCTGGCGAGGCAGATGCTCGTTCCGCTCGTTCTGAAGTTGTTTTGTCTTCTTGGGGTGCTGCAAATGGAAGACGACGTTGTCAGATTGTTGACGGAGATACGCGACAATCAGCGGGAACAACTGGCCTTGGCCAGAGAGCAGCGGGAGATCGGCAACCGGGCCATCGACGAGTCGGTGCGCTTGCAGCGTCTCGCCATCCGCAGGCAGATGATCGGGATTATCATCGCGATCGTCTTTCTTGCGATCGGCCTGGCCGCCATCTTTTTCAAGGCATAATTGGTAGTAAGCGTTGATCGAGTCGTTGGGTCATTCTGCGGACTTGTGGCGTCCGGATTCGGGCGGCCCCGAAACCAAGGAGGCAGCTAGAATGCGAACAGTTCAGAGATCGCTGTGGTCGACTGCGGTTCTCCAAGTCGCCTTCTTTGCATTCTCAGGTGCGGTTGTTGCCGCCGATCGCCCGCCCAATTTCGTGATCATCTTCGCCGACGATCTGGGCTACGGCGACCTGGGCTGCTATGGTCACCCGACGATCCGCACTCCCAATCTTGATCGGATGGCCGCCGAGGGGATGCGTTTCACGCAGTTCTACTCGGCCGGCGAGGTCTGTACGCCCAGCCGTGCGGCGCTGATGACTGGCCGGCTGCCGATCCGCAGCGGGATGTGCAGTGACAACCCGCGGGTGTTGTTCCCCTCGTCGGCAGGGGGCATTCCCGACGGCGAGGTCACGCTGGGTGAAGCCCTCAAGGCCCGGGGCTATGCGACGATGTGCGTCGGCAAGTGGCACCTTGGACACCTGCCGCAGTACCTGCCCACAAAGCACGGCTTCGACGGCTACTTCGGCATTCCCTACAGCAACGACATGAAACCGACGCCGCTGATGCGGAACGAACAAACCGTCGAGGAGCCGGCCGTCCAGGAGACGCTGACGCCGCGATATACCGAGGAGGCCGTCCGCTTCATCAAAGCTAATCGCGACAAGCCGTTCTTCCTTTACTTCGCGCATACGTTCCCGCACGTGCCTTTGCACGCTTCCGCACGATACAAGGGCACGAGTCCACGGGGTCTCTATGGTGATGTGGTCGAGGAACTCGACTGGAGCGTCGGACACGTGCTGCAGACATTGCGGGAGCTCGGCTTGGCCCAGAATACACTGGTGTTCTTCACCAGCGACAACGGGCCATGGCTGACGCAACGGCAGAATGGTGGCTCGGCGGGGCTGCTGCGGGACGGCAAAGGAAGCACTTGGGAAGGCGGTATGCGCGAGCCGGGCATCGCTTGGTGGCCGGGACGAATCAAGGCCGGCCAGGTGACGACGGCACTGGCCGGAACCATGGACCTGTTTCCGACGTTCGTCCGACTGGCCGGCGGCGAGATCCCCAAGGACCGGGTCCTCGACGGCGTGGACATGGGCCCGGTATTGTTCGGAACGGGCCCAGGCAATCGCAATATCCATTTCTACTACCGCGGCCAGAGACTCATGGCCGTTCGCAAGGGCCCGTGGAAAGCCCATCTGATCACCCAGGACGGCTACGGGAAGAATATCGAAACGCACGATCCGCCGTTGCTCTTCCAGCTTGAGCAGGATCCATCGGAGCGGTTCGATGTGGCCAAGGAACACCCCGATGTGGTGGCCGATCTGCTGGCCGAGATCGAACGGCACAAGGCGACTGTCCAGCCGGTCAAGTGCCAGCTCACCGACCGGGTTCCTGGCGAATAAGCCCGCGGTCGGCCGATCTTTACGGAGCCCCGCCGGCAGTATAGCCTTGCGTCCCGGTGGCCGTTCATGCAAGGCGGGATGAAGGAGCCGCTATCCGGGTCAGTCTGCAACTCGTTGGCCCGCAATTCTGTTGATTGCCCGACTCGCCTGCTCGCCCGGATCCGCCGACGCCGGCGGCGCGTGACACCCGCCATGACAGGAGATTCCAGTGATCGACATGAATGCCATTCGAACAACTTGCGTGCGAGGCGTTTGTTGCTGGCTCGCCGTTTTCGTTGTGGCCGCAGTCGTGCACCGGGGCGGCAGACCCGCCTTCTCGCAGTCAACCGCCGGGCCTTCGCAGACGACCGCGCCGCCCAATGTGCTGGTGGTTTTCGACGATCAGCTTCGAGCCGATGCCTGCGGTGTCTACGGGGGGAAGAACACCACCACCCCGAATATTGACCGGCTGGCCTCGCAAGGCGTCACCTTCATCAATGCCGTGTCCACCTGCCCCCTCTGCACGCCGTACCGGGGCATGCTGCAAACCGGCCGCTACCCCACGCACAGCGGCCTGGTCCTCAATTGGGTTGAAGCCAACCCTCGTCAGCGCTGCATTGCCCACGTGTTTCGGGACGCAGGCTACCGGACAGGCTTCATCGGTAAGTGGCACCTGGCGTCCGGCAGACTGAAGAAAGCAGGCAAGCACGCCGTCACTCCCGAAGATGGCCGGCGGATCCAGAGGATGCAGGCCGAATACCAGAAGGAAAACCCGGAGACCGAATATGTCCCGCCCGGCCCGGCCCGGCTGGGATACGACCACTGGCAAGCGTACAACTTCCACACGACGTTCAATAATGCCTTCTACTATGAAGACTCGCCGCAGCGGCTGATCATGAAGGGATATGAGACTGATGCCGAGATGGACATGGCGATCGAGTTCATGCGAAGGCAGCAGGAAAAGCGACAGCCGTTCTTTCTGATGGTCGCGCCGCATCCGCCTCACCCGCCGTGGAAGCCCCAGGACTGCCCGGCGGGTTACCTGGAGCAGATTCGGCAGGACCTGATCTGGGCCCCCAACGTGCCTGAGGACCACGCCCTTCGCAAGAATCCCCTGCCCGCTCGTTGCTACTACGCGATGGTCAAGAACTTTGATGATGCCTTCGGGCGGGTGCTCGATTTTCTGGACAAGTCGGGCCTGGCCCAGAACACCATCGTGGTGTTGACGTCCGATCATGGCGACATGCTGGGCAGCCACGGCCGCCAGAACAAGATGGTGCCCTACCGTGAGGCAGTGAACGTCCCGTGCATCATCCGCTGGCCCGGTCGCATACCTGCCGGAAAGCGGATCGACGTTCTATTGACGCCGATGGACCATTTCCCGACGTTGTGCGGGCTTGCCGGCCTGCAAGCACCAACGACCTGCGACGGCACGGATCTGAGCGGCGCGCTTATGGGCAATAGGCGAATCGACCGCGACGCGGTCCTTATGGCCAACTACGTGTCGCATTGGGATTTCTTCGACACCGGCACGAACTGGCCCGAATGGCGTGGCATTCGGACCGAGCGATACACGTACGTCAAATGGCTAGACGGCAAGGAAGAACTCTACGACAACGTCGAGGACCCCTACCAGATGAAAAACCTGGCGGAGAGCCCAAAGGACTTGCCCCTTCTCCACGCGTTGCGCATCCGCCTGGCGGAACTGCTGGCCGATGCCCACGATGAATTCCTGCCCGGCACCGCTTACGCCGACTGGTACGACGATGAGCGGAACCTCGTGAAGACCGCGCTGGGACCCGTCGAGCGATAGTCGCAGGGGCTGTCGGATCGGTCGGCTGTCTTTTTTTGAATCGGCGGCGGCGTGAAAGGCCGGCTGAGGGTGTCCGACTCTACCGGCCAGGGGTCAGTACATACGTGCGGTGATTGAGAGCTTTCGCGCTCACCTTACCGATTCATCGCCGGGGTCACGGATGAAGGTGATCTTGCGTTGGGCGGGCTCCGACGTCACCCCGTGCAGTGTCGGATACCGAAGACCCTTTGCCACAGGGTGAACTGATACCCGCATTTTCGGCAAGACTTGGGCATGAAACCTCGGGCCGGATGGCCACAATTGGGGCAAAACATCGAGGGGGTTAGGGCGAAACTCTGTGCTTCGAGGTGAGGAATCTGCCCTGGTTTCGCGATAACAAAAGCAGCGCCGCATTCCGGGCAACGAGCAGAGGTCAAAGCGGTAAGATTGTAGCCGCAAGTCGGGCAGCGGAGCCCGGTGTCATCTGCAGCGCGGTCGATTTCGGGCGGTTCGTCGGGCAAGTCTTGCCTTCCCTTCGTGCGGCAGGACATGGCCACTCCGTCTCTTGCTCAATAGATTAACCGTCATCCCCCGGATCAAGGATGGCCATGAAGGCCTCCTGGGGGATGGTGACCTGGCCGACCATTTTCATGCGCTTCTTGCCCTCTTTCTGCTTTTCGAGCAGCTTGCGTTTCCGGGTGACGTCCCCGCCGTAGCATTTGGCGGTCACGTCCTTGCGAAGAGCCTTGATGGTCTCGCGGGCGATGATCCGGCCGCCAATAGCCGCCTGAAGCGGAATGTCGAACAGGTGCCGGGCGATCTCCTTGCGAAGCCGCTTGATCAAAGCCCGCCCGCGACGCTCGGCCTTCTCACGGTGAACGATGACCGAAAGAGCGTCCACGGGCGTGCCATTGACCAGGATATCCATCTTGACCAGATCGTCGGCATGGTAGCCGTGCAGCTCGTAGTCCATGGTCCCGTAGCCCTTGGTTGCCGCTTTCAGGCGGTCGTAAAAGTCGAAGATGGTCTCGGCCAATGGGAACTCATAGGTCAGCATCACTCGCGTGGGCGAGAGGTACTCGGTCTTGAGGTATTTGCCGCGGCGGTCCTCGGCGATCTTCATGATCGAACCGATCGAATCGGCCGGCACGATCAGGTTGGCGGTGATCATCGGCTCGCGAATCTCCTCGACGACCGACATGTCCGGCAACTCGCTCGGCGAGTCGATGTGAATTACCTCACCGCTCTTCTTGAGAATCTCGTAGGTCACCGTCGGGGCGGTCTGAACGACGTCGACTCCACCTTCCCGCTCCAGGCGCTCCTGGATGATATTCATGTGCAGCAGGCCGAGGAACCCGCAGCGGAAGCCGAAACCCAGAGCGTTGCTGTGCACCGGCTCGAACGAGAACGAGCTGTCGTTAAGCCACAACGTTTCCAGCGCCTCTCGAAGCTGCGGGGCTTCGGTCATCGGCCCGGGGTAAAAGTCGCAGAACACCATCCTCTGTGGCGGCTGGTAACCGGGCAGCGCCGTTGCCGCCCGGTTGCTTTCCAGGGTGATGGTATCACCGATGTTCACGTCGTGAATGGTCTTGATGCCCGCAATCAGGTAGCCCACCTCGCCGGCGGCAATCGAGTCGACCGCCTGCGGCTTGGGCATGAACTTGCCGATTTCTGAAACGGTATACCCTCGCCCGGCAGCCATGAGGACAATCTTGTCGCCGCGCTTGATGGAACCGTCCATCACCCGAACGTGGCAGACCACGCCACGGTGAACGTCGTTCTTGGCGTCATAAACCAAGGCGCGCAGCGGGACATCAATACTGCCGGCAGGCGGCCGGATCCTTTCGATAATTGCCCGGAACAATTCGTCGATTCCAAAACCGGTCTTGGCGGAGGTGAAAACGGCATGCTCGGCCGGCAATCCCAGGACGTGCTCGATCTCCAGCGCGACGTCTTCGGGCATGGCCCCGGGCAGGTCGATTTTGTTGACCACCGGGATGATATCCAGCCCGGCCGCAACCGCCAAGTAGGCGTTGGCCACCGTCTGGGCCTGCACGCCCTGCCCGGCATCGACCAGGAGCAGCACGCCCTCGCAGGCCGCCAGGGCCCGGGAGACCTCGTAATGGAAATCCACGTGGCCGGGGGTATCGATCAAGTTCAGCATGTACTCCTGTCCCTCATGCTCGTGGAAAACCGTCGCCCGGTTGGCCTTGATGGTGATCCCCCGCTCCCGCTCGATCTCCATGTCGTCGAGGAACTGAGCGCGCATCTCCCGTGCTGGCACGGCTTTAGTGGCGACCAGGATCCGATCGGCCAGTGTACTCTTGCCGTGATCCACATGGGCAATGATGCTGAAGTTGCGAATCAGGTTCCGGTCAAACATCGTCGCTGGGAACTCCCTTTTGCGTGTGGACCCTATAGTCTATCGACTATCGGACAGTTATGAAAGAGCTTGATGCTGGCTGTTTCGCGACCTTTCCGTTGCTTCGCACCTTCACCGTGATAGACTTACCCCTTCGGATCTGTCGGTACGGACCTCGCCGCCACTGCTGAGTAATTGCCATGCAAACCTACGAGAAACTGGGTGCTTTCTATCTTGGTCGCACTTATGACCTGCAACAGCGCCGCCCAACCACGGACCTGGTGCTGTACGACAGCCGCGATCTGGTCACACACGCGGTTGTCGTGGGTATGACCGGGAGCGGTAAGACCGGCCTCTGCGTCACGCTTCTGGAAGAGGCGGCAATTGACGGGATTCCCGCGATTGTCATCGACCCCAAGGGCGATCTGACAAATCTGCTTTTGACCTTTCCGGAATTACGTCCGCAGGACTTTCGCCCCTGGATCAACGAGGAGGATGCCCGCCGCCAGGGGCTTGATCCGGATTCCTACGCCGCCAAGCAGGCGGAGCTGTGGCAGCGCGGTCTGGCTGACTGGGACCAGGACGGCAGCCGCATTCAGCGCTTGCGCGACTCGGCGGAGTTCGTCGTCTACACTCCGGGCAGTGATGCGGGCCTTCCCGTGGCCGTGTTGAAGTCATTCGCCGCTCCGCCACCGGAGGTTGTGGGTGATTCCGAGGCCATGCGGGAGCGCGTGGCCGGTGTAACCGCCGGCCTCCTCGGCCTGTTGGGCATCGAGGCCGACCCGGTGCAGAGCCGCGAGCACGTTCTTCTGAGTACCATCCTCAACAACGCCTGGAACCAGGGGCAGGGGCTTGATATGCCCGCCCTGATCGCAGCCATTCAGAATCCGCCGTTCAGTCGGCTGGGCGTAATGGAGCTGGAGAGTTTCTATCCGGCCGCGGATCGGTTCGCCCTAGCGGTCCGGTTGAATAACCTGATCGCCTCGCCGGACTTCAGCCGATGGCTGGAAGGTGAGCCGCTGAATGTCGGCGAGATGCTCTATACGGCGGCTGCCAAGCCGCGCGTGGCCATCTTCTCGATTGCTCACCTCAATGACGCCGAACGCATGTTCTTCGTTTCGCTGTTGCTCAGCGCGACTCTGGGTTGGGTTCGCAGCCAATCCGGGACCGCCAGCCTGCGAGCATTGCTGTACATGGACGAGATCGCCGGTTACTTCCCGCCGGTGTCGAACCCCCCGTCCAAGGCCCCGCTGCTGACGCTGATGAAACAAGCGAGGGCATTTGGCCTTGGGGTGGTGCTGGCCACCCAGAACCCGGTAGACCTCGACTATAAGGGCTTGGCGAACGCCGGCACCTGGTTCATCGGTCGGCTCCTGACGCAGCGAGATAAGGACCGGGTGCTGGATGGGCTGGAGGGAGCCGCGGCCGGCGCTTCGAGCGAATTCGACCGAGCCGCCATCGATAAGATGCTCTCACAGTTGGAGAATCGCGTCTTCCTGATGAACAATGTGCACGAGGATACGCCCGCGGTTATCCACACACGCTGGGCAATGTCCTATCTTCGCGGGCCGCTGACCCGCCGGCAAATCCGGATGCTGATGGATCCCTATCGCCGGATTGTCTCAAAGGAGGCTCCGGTAAGAATGCCTCAGCGTGAAGGCGCTTTGCCCGCGGAGGCTGTTCCATCTCCGACCGTGCGGGTGCCGGCCGAGAGGACTTCGAGGCCCATCCTGCCCCCCGGCGTCCGACAGGCATTCATCCCTGCCCGCTCGGTACCGGCCGGTCCAAACGCGGTATATCGCCCCATGCTGCTGGCGACCGCGACGCTCCGTTACGCTGACACCAAGCTCAGCATCGACCAGGAACAGCGAGTGGTTTACTTGGTGCCGCTGATCCCACGGAGCGGCTCGCCGGTGGAATGGGACTCCGCGCAAACGACGGACCTCGGCGAGGCCGACCTTGATCCTGACCCAGCCGCTACGGCCTCCTTCGCCCCGTTGCCCCCGGAAGCCGCCAACGAGCGGTCCTATCAAGCCTGGAAAAAAGACTTCGCGGATATGCTCTACCGGAGATCTGTTCTGGAGCTGCTTCGATGTCCGAGTCTCGAGATAGTGAGCCGCCCCGGCGAGAGCGAGCGCGAGTTTCAACTGCGGATCTCGCAAGCCGCTCGCGAGCGACGCGACGACGAGGTCACGCGGCTGAGGGAGAAGTATGCTTCTCGGATGAACGTCCTGCAGGAACGTCTGCGCCGGGCCCGGCAAGCCGTGGAGGTTCAAGAGGAACAATCGCGGGCCTCAAAGCTCTCCACGGCCGTCTCGTTTGGCGGGGCAATCCTCTCGGCCCTCTTTGGCAGAAAGACGGCCGGCGTTCTGAACATCGGTCGTGCGGGCAGCGCCGTCCGCGGCGTAGGACGCTCCATGAAGGAGGCAGGAGACGTCCGCCGGGCAGAGGAATCGGTCGAGGCGGTGCAGCAGAAGATCGCCGATCTCGAGGCTCAATTGCGGGCGGATATCGATGCGATTAGTCAGCAGACCGGCGAGGCGTTGGAGCACATCGCAGTCCGTCCCAAAAAGTCGGACATCAGTGTGCGGTCCGTCCTGCTGGTGTGGGAACCGTGCTGGGATACAAGGTCACAAGTGGGTGGCTGAACCATTCGCCCGCCGTTCTCGGCTTCCTGCAAACGGTGAAAGCAACGAAAGCTCACGCGGCCGCTGGCACGGGCTCACGACGACCCCGCGGTTGTCGTGTTCGCGGTGCCGATACGCGAGGCACGGAGCGTTCAGGGCTTCGCGACGCTGCTTCCCCCCAGGCATGCAGACTAATGCCAACGACCAGCCCGATGCCTACCACGGCAAAGAGGATGCCCATCCAGATGGAACCATAGGGAACGATCGCGGACCAAGTGCCAACGGAAAGCGAAACCACGGCCGCGAAGCAGGTCCACACAAACAGGATCCAACGCACCATGGCCGATTCTCCGCTACCATTCGAACTCGTCGATCAACGAGAAATCACGGTGTCGCCTGTACAGACGACGAAAACGCAGCGCTGACCCGATCATGCTGATGCCCACTACTGCTGCGGTTGTGGCCACCAGGAGTTCAAGCAATCCCGGAAACAAGATGACGCACAAACCGATGGCGATCAGCAGAATCCCCAGCATCAGTTGGTGCTTCCACAAGAAACCCAGGTCAGCAGCTTCGAAGGCAAAAAACTCACGTACTCGCATGGTTTCACCTCCTCGTCCTGCAGACGCGTACTTGATCTCAGCCTCCGACTGACCGCCTACTCTATCTGTCCTTCTGCTACCGCTCGCGATTCCGCGCTAGCAAAAGACATGCCAGAGAATAAAACGGGAGCATCGTTTTAAATGGCTTTTCTGTAAAGACTTATGTTCGGCGTTACCGATGCAGGATGCCGACAGTCTGCCGTTCTGGCAGGATCGGCGCCACCGCGACCAGGCAAGGCCTCTGCGCTTTGTCCCGAAAAGCAGCTCTCTTCGAGCCGAGCGGCAGGCAAGTTGTTGATCCGCGACAAGCATGAGCTTGCCTTCGCGCCTCATGAAACGCGATTCACGGTCCGCCGTGGCCGGGTCGATCTTGACGTCGCTGTTCTCTCGAAACGCACTGGTCGGCCCGCAGCAACTTCGATCTTTGTGTCAGATCCGTGGCCGTTCCGCCAGACTCTTCGGCTGTGGCTCGCCCCGAAAACCAAGCTGCGGCCGGAGCCGGACTGCCTGCACCAGTCTGCCGCACAAGGTCGCAAAGCGACAACTTCGGGCACGTGACTGACATGTAATCGTCCTCCCTCGTTTTCATCGACTCCACAGCCGGCCAGCGCGCTCTAACCTAAGTCGGACCGCCTCTTTGCGGGTAGCAACCAAAACGCACTGTAATCCGGAAACATGTGCGCAAAACGCGCAACAGATACGACAGAAGAGACAAAGCAGATCCGCACGACCGGAAGGATGCCCCGAACGTCTGCCCGACCAGTTGATCGGGGCGATCCGCAATAGTCCCATTTTCTTTGTGGCAAGCTCCCATGTAGTCGTCCCAGATTATTCACGGGCTGGATTCCCATCGGGAAGCAGGGACCGAATCGGTGGCTGGAATCTGCGTCGAGATCGGCAGCACATTCGGTTGAAGAGGAGACTTCGTCGTCCACTTCTGCTTTCTCAGCGGCTTCGCAGGGACCTCAGCCCCCCGCGACGAGGAACCCGGAAAGGCACTCTGAACAACGGTCCGAGCTATGTTTTCGGCCCAGTCGCCTTCGGGTACAATAACCCTGTCGCACAACCGGAATGTCTGATTGAGGCCACAACATGCAGCACACCGCACAAGCTCCGCCAAGGATTCAGTACCTTCGGGTCCAGAACTACCGCGCCCTTCACGATCTCGAACTGCGGAACCTGACCCCGCTCACGGTGTTCGTCGGACCCAACGGGAGTGGCAAGTCAACAATATTTGACGTCTTCGCCTTCCTTTCGGAGTGCTTCTCCGTTGGCCTGCGCAAGGCGTGGGACAAACGTGGTCGCTTCAAGGAGTTGCGGACCCGTGGCTGCGAAGGTCCGATCACTATCGAGGTCAAGTACAAGGAGGTCAATCTACCAATCATCACCTACCATTTGGATATCGCGGAGGATTCGAAAGGACCGTACGTCGCGAAGGAATGGCTGAGATGGACCAGAAAAGTGGGTAAGGCGGGTCGACCGTTCAACTTCCTGGATTTCTCAGAAGGCCAAGGGACTGTCATTTCCGGCGAGCTACCGGAGGAGACAGACGAGCGCATCGATGAGAAACTTGATTCGCGGGAGCTTCTGGCCGTCAACACCCTTGGCCAGTTTGCCAGGCACCCTCGAGTGGGTGCCTTGCGTCGCTTTATAACGGACTGGTACCTGTCCTACCTGACCGCGGACAACACCCGAGGTCAGCCCGAAGCCGGGCCACAGGAACGGCTCTCGGCTTGGGGAGACAACCTGCCCAACGTCATTCAGTACCTCAAAGAGCAGCATCCCGAGCGACTGGACCACATTCTGCAAGTTCTATCGCGCAGGGTACCTCGCCTGGAAAAAGTTGATGCCGAGATCATGGCTGATGGACGGCTGCTCTTGCAGATCAAGGATGCCCCTTTCGAACGGCCGGTCATGGCCAAGTTTGCATCCGACGGGACGCTCAAGATGCTTGCCTACCTTGTTGTCCTGTATGATCCGTCGCCCCCGCGGCTCGTGGGCATCGAGGAACCCGAGAACCACCTTCACCCTCGCCTGCTGCCCGAATTGGCAGAGGAATGCCGCCAGGCTTCACAGGCCACCCAACTGTTGATCACGACGCATTCACCCTTCTTCGTGAACGGGCTGCGACCGCAGGAGACCTGGATCATGTACCGCGACGAGAAAGGTTACACGAAAGCCAAGCAGGCGTCGGAAATGGAAGGAATCACGGAATTCATTGAGGAGGGTGCTCAATTGGGATACCTTTGGATGCAAGGGCATTTCCGTGTTGGCGACCCGCTGGCCTCCAAACCGTCCTCGCCGCCAGCCCAAGCGAAGATACCGCATCGAAAGACTGAGCGACCCTGACGGAACTGACCGCGATGCACATTGAGTTCCTTGTCGAAGAACTCTCCGCCAAGGCAGCTCTTGATGAGCTTCTGCCTCGGTTGCTGGGGACCCAGGCAACCTTTGACGTGCACGCGCACCAGGGAAAACACGACCTTCTGGCCTGCTTGCCCAGCAAGATAAGGGCCTACGCCGGGTTTCTTCCGGCGGACTGGAGGGTGGTCGTGCTCCTCGACCTCGACCGGGAGGACTGCAAGAAGTTGAAACGCAAGCTCGATCGCATCGTTGGCGATGCGGGACTGAGAACGAAGATGTCCTCCGGGGGGCAAGCCGGATTTCAGGTGCTCAATCGGATTGCGATTGAGGAGCTGGAGGCCTGGTTTTTCGGCGACGTTGCCGCATTACATGCCGCCTATCCGCGCGTCCCTCTGACGTTGGGCCAAAAGAGCGGCTTCCGAGACCCGGATCGGATCAAGGGTGGAACCTGGGAGCGGCTTGAACAAGTCCTGCAGAGACACGGCTACTTCAAGAGCGGCTACCCAAAGGTGACGGCGGCTCGGGAGATCGCCAAACACATGGACCCGAGCCGAAATCGCTCGCGAAGCTTCCAGGTCTTCCGCGATGGGCTGCGGGCTCTCCTCGAATCGTAGGGCCCTTTCAGTCCCCGCAGGGTCGCTCGAATGCACAATGCGCGGTCAACCGACCAGACTCGCAGTTGAAGTCAACTCTGTCGCCTGACTCGCGTTCCAGATGGAGAATCCTCGACCAGATAGCCGCTGGCGGTGAGCACGTCGCGGATTCTGTCAGCGGTGGCAAAGTCGCCTTTCTTGCGGGCTTGGTCGCGTTGCCGGACAAGATCCTCGATTTCCGGGGAGATGTGCGCGGGGGGCTCGGCGGATAAAAGAATGCCGAGGACCGCATCCACCGCCCACAGGGCAGCCATAACTTCTTTGGCGTCTTCCTGGAAGAGCCGACCCTGCGTCATCAAGTAATTGGCCTGCCGCACCAGGCGGAAGAGTGCGGCGAGCGCGACTGATACGTTCACGTCATCGAACAACGCTTCCCGCAGAGACTCTCTCATCGCCAGTATGGAAGGTCCCAGCTCGGGCACGCGCGGCCCCGACGTGTTGACCGCAGCCAGCTTGGCAACGCACTCGTCGAGCCTGCGAAGCGAAGCAGCGGCGGCATCGAGCCCTTCATCGGTCAGCTCGATCGGCTGTCGATAGTGCGTCTGCAGGAGGAAGAAGCGGATTTCGCGGGCCGAGTACCCCTTCTCAAGCAGGTCGGGAAGGGTAATGCAGTTGTCCTGCCCATAGGCCATCTTCTTGCCCTTGGCCAGCACCAGTTCCGAGTGCAACCAGAAACGCGCCGGCGAATCGCCGGTAAGTGCTCTGCTTTCGGCCAGTTCGTTCTCGTTGTGCGGAAAGACCAGATCGGTTGCGGCGGTGTGGATGTCGAAGCGGTCGCCGAGTTTGCCCCGGGCCATCGCCGCGCACTGCACGTGCCAGCTCGGCCGGACGTTACCCCATTCGGTCCTGTGGCTGAGACCCTTCCGCATCTCGGCCAGGGTGCATCTCCGCATCAGCGTGAAATCACGAGGATCATTCTTGTCGTACCGCTCGAGGTCCACGGTGGCGCCGATTCGGATCTTGCCGAGATCCTTGCCGGATAGCTCCCCATAACTCTCGACCCGACTGATGTTAAAGTAAACCGAATGGTTCTTCTCGTACGCAAAGCCCTTCTCGACCAGCGACCGGGTCAGGTCGATCATATCGTCCACCGACTCCGATGCCCGTGCGTAGGCGGAGGCAGGTTTGATGCCCAGAGCCCGCAGATCCTCGTGGAACTCAGCCTCATGCTGGGCACACAATTCGGACATGGCTCGACCCGTGCTTTCGGCCGCCAGGATGGTGTTGTCGTCCAAATCGGTGATGCCGACGACGTGCTCGACGTCATACCCCGCCAGCTCCAACGTCCTGCGGACGAGATCGGCCGCCAGCATTCGCCTCAACACGCCAAGATGCGGGCGGGCGTGAACCGTTGGACCGCAGGAATACATTGTCACTTTGGCACCGCTTGATATCGGTTCGAACGCTTCGTACTTGCCCGTGAGGCTGTTGAAGAAGTGGACCTTCACAGGCGCGACCTCGGGCTCGGCCACCTGAAACAGCGTCGTCGACAGGTATCGCTCGCCGCCGTCGGGCAAGATCGCCACCACCACGCCGGAATCGATGCTCTCCGCAATCTGGCATGCCACGAACATGGCCGCGCCGGAGCTCATGCCGACCAGAAGGCCTTCCTCCCGAGCCAGTCGGCGGGCCATCTCGTAAGCCGCGTCGTCCTCGATGTTGATCTTCTCGTCAATCGCGGAGCGATCATAGATGCCGGGAACGTAAGCCTCCTTGAGATTCTTGAGTCCCTGGATGCGGTGCCCTAGATACGGCTCGACGCCGATCACCCGAACGGCCGGGTTCAGCTCCTTGAGCCGCTTGGAGCACCCGACCACCGTGCCTGTGGTGCCCATGCTGGCGACAAAGTGGGTGATCCGTTCCTGGGTCTGCGCCCAGATTTCGGGGGCGGTGGTCTCGTAGTGTGCGAGAAGATTGGCCCGATTGTTGTACTGGTCGGGAAGGAAAAACCGATCGGGCTCCCGGGCGGCTAATTCGTAAGCTTTTTCGATGGCCCCGTCGGTGCCCTGATCGGCAGGCGTGAGCAGGAACTCCGCCCCAAGAGCGGCCAGGATCTTCCGCCGCTCCACGGAGACGCCCTCGCTCATCGCCAACAGGATCGAATAACCCTTGATGGCCGCTACCATCGCCAGCCCGATCCCCGTATTCCCGGATGTCGGCTCCAGAATGGTCTTGTCCCGCGTAAGCTGGCCGCTTCGCTCGGCTTCTTCAATCATGTAAAGGGCAATCCGGTCTTTGACCGAACCGCCCGGATTGGCCCGTTCAAGCTTCGCGTATAGTTCAACCCTCGGGTTGGGATTAAGCCGGCGGATCGGCACAAGAGGCGTGTTGCCGATCAACGAAAGCAGCCCCGGCCGATCCGGCAGATTGCGCTTGCCGGGGGACGTGGATTCCATCTTGCTGTCATTCTTCGCGGTCATAACCACGCAATCGTACCGCATTCGGAATGCAAGATCACCTGCCGTCTCGGCGGCTCCTTCCCGGCGAGCCAGTGAAACTCCAGGTGGTCAGACGCTGCGGTTTCTTCAGAACCGCGAGCGTGCTTGCCACGCCAAAGCCCGGCGAAGGCGGGAGGGAGCGGCCGTCCTGTGACGGGTAGCCCGAGTCTGGTGGACCTGGGATTGTCCAAGCCTCTATTGGCCGACCACGATCTCCAGCGGCTGGCCGGTCGTAGCGGGGTGCGTCACATGGATCGTGTCGACGAACTGAGCATCGGTCAGGGTCAGGTGGTACGTTCCAGGCTCGGGCGAGATGGTCAGTGACAGCGTGGCCAGGACTGTCTGACCGGCGGGTA
>DAOOIV010000042.1:4628-41226 GCA_035384605.1 Phycisphaerae bacterium | reverse complement strand
TGTCGATGAACGCCATCAGGTGGCGACCGACGGACAACTACGAGGACGCCATCACTCAGTCGAATGCCGTCGTCGAGGCGTGGCGCAAGTGGGTCAGGCGGTTTCACATAGCGCAGGCGCTTCCCGATCTGCCGGTCTCCGGCTGGCCGGGAATGACCGGTTATGTTCGGATGTGGGGTCTCAAGCAGCAGATGCGCGATGCCGCCCTCGCCCCGCTGGTTCGCTGGACCTGCGCCAATGAAGAAAAAAACGAGCCGGCACGCCTGAGGCTCGTCGAGCAGATGCTCGCCGGCGTGGGCGTCCTTAACCGGGAGCACATCGAGCGCCTGATCACCTATGAGGCCAATGCAGCACGTCGCAAGCCGCGGGCTGATGGGCTGCGGGCGGCCGATGTACCGCGTACTCCCGACATGATCCCGATGCGCGCCGGGCCGGACGACTGGCCCGGCATCCCCTATGTTGACGAACTGCCCTGGGTGTTCCACGCCCGGCCCGCTGAGCCCAAAATCGGCAAGTACGACGAGCCGGTACGGTACTACTATGTCGATCCTCCCGTGCCGGATGACCTGTCCGTAACCTGGCAGGCCGCATGGGACCGGCAGCGGTTGTACCTGCGCGTGGTGGTCAAGGATCAGACTCACACCCAGAACCAGCCGGCGGCGGATATGTGGAAGGAGGACAGCCTTCAGATCGCTTTCAATCCGGATCGCTCGAACTTCGAGTTGAAAGCCCCTTCCTGGGACTACATCTGGGGCGGCTACAAGCGCAATGAATCCGAGATCGGCATCTCGCTGAAAGACAAAACGGTTCAAAAGCACATTTGGCGTTCCCCCGAACTGCCGCAAGGGGTCCGGGCGGAGGACCTCGTCGAGGTTTCCGTGGCCCGGCACGGCGGCGGACGCACAATCTACGAAGCAGCCGTCCAATGGCAACTGCTGCCCGGCTTCGAGCCCAAGCCGCGAAAGAGCCTCGGCATCTGCTTGGTGGTCAATGACCTGGACAAAGACGAACGCCATAGTGCCGAATACGGCAGCGGAGTGATCCGCGCCAAGCGCCCGACGGAGTTCGCGGCCATCCGGTTGGCCGAATAATAACTCGGTCGGCACCCCGTCGCATCCCAGTCGGCGGTCGCAAGGGCCCCGCATTCCCGACGGCAGGTTTCGTGCTGCTTGTCGCGGCCACCAAGCCTTGGTCAGCCGGAAGGTTGCCGATGCGTCGCAGCATCGCCACAGGCGGGTTTCTTTCACCGATATCTGTCCCGCCCTATGATGCATATTCACAAACCGCCGAGCAGGACTTCCGGCGCGAAAACGCGTCCGCGGTGCCGTGTTGCTGCTTGTCGCCAACGGCCCTTGCAAGGCGGTCCCGTAAACGGACCAGAGGTTTCACTGTCCCCCAACGGAGATCGCGATCATGAAACCATCCTATGAGCAAACCCGTCGATGTGCATCAGGTCGGCAAGCCGGCCGCGGTCTTGCCGCATGTGAACTCGCGTTGGCCGCTTGGCTACTGATGGTGCCGCTATGCGGCTGCAATGGCCAACCGGTTCAGACGCGACCTCAGATCGCTCCGCAGCAATATGCGCCGACGGCGGATAAAGACGAAATGGCTGAGAAAATCCGCGGCTTCGTGGGCTTTTTTAGGGCAACGGTAGAGCAAACTGCTACCGAACTCGAACAGAAAGCAACAGCCCGGGAAGAACGACAGGCCGCAACCCGGTTTCGCGTTCGACTTTCCGATCAGTGCCGAACCGCGGCCAGTCAATCGGATCCCGCCGAAGCGATGCTCGATCTCTGGGCACTGGCTTATCGCCTCGTCGATTTCCTCTCCGTGGGCGAGGGTAGACAACTGTTCGGCACATCTCAACCTGTCGCCCTTCAAGCCGCGGAAGAGATCCGCGCGGCCATCGACGAAATCGCCCGCAAGAGCCTTTCCGAAAGCGTATTTGAGAAAACCCGACAGGACGTGGTGGCATACGTGAAACAGAATCCTATGCAGGAGGGCTTCTTGGTGCGGCCCGCGGAGAGTTTCAGCGATGTTCCTCAGGGCGAACAGGTGCTTCAGCAACTGGTTGCCATCCCCTTCGCCCCGATTGCAGCTCTCGGAGGCGTGAGCAGGACGCCGGAGTCGGTCCACGCGGTGGCACGTTCCATGGACCGCTTTACCGACACCGTTGAAGATTTTCCGGCCAACGCGCGCTGGCAACTTCAGCTACTGGGAACGAGTTTCGGACAAACGCCACAGTTCACCGATCTGATGGACAACCTCCGGCAGTTCTCCGACAGCTCCGCGCGGATGGCGGACAACACCACCGAGTTTGTGGACGTCGCAAAGAAAATGCCGCACGAGCTTCGAACCGAGGCCGAAAACCTGCTCGACCGTATTGATGCTTCTCAACCTGAGCTTCGCACGACGTTGGGCGAAGCGAAAGAGACCGTGGCAATGGTGTCATCTGCCAGCAATCACGTTCGCGATACCGTTGTAGAAGCCAGAGTCACCCTTGATAACGTCCAGAAGGCGTCTCAGGCGCTCGAGAAGGCGGCTCAGGCGGTGCAGGCCACCGCACAGGAGATACTCAAGTTCGTGCCCGCATCCATGAAAGATGAGACGGGTCGGATCATTGGCGACTCAGGCCAATCGCCGGAGAACACCGACGCTGCTGTGGAGAAACCGGCGTCCAGCCCCGTTCAGGGGAACCCGGATGATTCTGTCGAGACGCACGACGCACGATTCAGCTTCCAGGCGGTCACTCAGAGTGCAATCGAACTCGGCGAAACCTCGGACAAGCTGCGAGCCTTGCTGACCGATTTCCGATCTTTTCTCGATGCGAAGACCTTCTCCAGCGAGGTCGTCGCGGTTGACACCCAGTGGCGTAGCGCGGCCGATTTCACGAGTATGAGGATCCGCGACATCGTCGATCACGTCGCCAAACGAACCGCCCAGTTGCTGCTCCTGTTCTTTGTGCTGCTGGTCCTCTATCGCCTGCTCAGCCGTCAGCAGAACCGCGTCAAGTCTGCCGCAAGGCCTCGATAGGATCCAGCCGGGCCGCGTTGGCGGCGGGATAGATGCCGAAAAACAATCCGACGGCCAAAGCCAGGCCGAAGCTGCAGAGGATAGTCCAGTTGTGGATCACCGTCGGCCAGCCCACCCAGTTGGTGATCAGATGAGCTCCGGCGGAGCCGCAGACGATTCCGATCATGCCGCCGAGGGTGCTGAGCATCAGTGATTCAATGAGAAACTGCATCACGATATGCCGGCGCTTGGCGCCCAGCGCCCGCCGAATGCCGATCTCTCGCGTCCGCTCGGTCACGGTCGCTAACATGATGTTCATGATGCCGATGCCGCCGACCAACAGGGAGATGCCGGCAATGCAACCCATGGTGATCTGCCGCCGGCGCTTCTCGCTTTCAGCCAACCTGAGCCGCTCCAGCGGCACCTTCACCGTGTAATCGGCCTTGTTGTGCATGTGGGACAAGGCCTGCTTGACCATCTCGGATACGGAAATCACGTTCTCGATGTCGTCGACCTGAACATAAAAGTCGCTGAATGTCACCCGGCTTCTCTCGTAGCTGCCGCTCGTGACGCGAATCAGCAGATCGCCGTATAACCTGTCGGCGGTGCTGAGCGGGATGAAGACCTCCGAATTGATGTCTCGTTCGCCCAGCCCCTTGGCCGGTTGGCCGGCGGTTTGGGTCCGCTCCAGGATACCGACCACCTTGTAGGGGGTCAGAGGCGTGGCCGGTCGGTCAACATAGACGGTTTCCCCGATGGGATCCTCGTGAGCGAACAGCCTGGCTCTCAGCTCGTCCCCGATGACGCACACCTTCGCAGCCTCCGCTTCATCGAGCAACTGGAGGGGCCGGCCACGGGCGATCTTGATGTGCAGAATGTCGAAAAAAGCCGGCTCCGTACCGAACACCGCCGCGGGTAGCTGCGCGCTGCCTCTTCGCACCTGATAGGCGACTTCGCGTAGAGGAACAACGCGATTGACGTTCGGAATCGTCGCCCGAATCAGCGACAGATCCGCGCGGGTCAGGCCGTACTCCAACACGTATGTCCGTGTCGAGCCGACGACGCCGCTCTCCTGGGGACGAACGGATTGGACGATGATGTTCTGCGTGCCGAGCAGGCGAATCAGCGCCATCTCTGCTTCGGATGCTCCCTCGCCAATGGACAACATGCAGATGACTGCACCAACCCCGCAGATGATGCCCAGCGTGGTGAGAAACGAGCGCAATTTGTGCAGGTAAAGGTTCTTGAGCCCCAGTCGGACGGTCTCGAGCGTCAGTCCGCGGAACATGGCTCAGGCTCTCCCCACGACGGCCGGTCCAGGCATCCGTCGGCCGTTGCTCACGTCGCTGACCACCAAGCCGTCCCGAAGGGTGATAACCCGTCGGCAACGCGCCGCAACGTCGGCCTCGTGAGTGACCATCAGAATCGTCCGCCCGGCTTGATGAAGCTGATCGAACAGAGCAAGGATGACCTCGCCCGTGGCGGTATCCAGATTCCCCGTGGGCTCGTCGGCGAGAATCAGGAGCGGATCGTTCATCAGGGCCCGGGCAATAGCCACACGCTGCTGCTGGCCTCCGGACAGTTCCATCGGACGGTGATGAATGCGATCCGACAGGCCCATCCGATGAGCCAGATCAAGGGCCCTCTCCCTGCGCAGTTGCGGGGTTACCGCCTGGTAGAAAAGCGGAACCTCAAGGTTCTCCAGGACGGTGAGCTGTGGTATGAGGTTGAAACTCTGAAAGACAAATCCCAACCGGCGGCTCCGGATGTCCGACAGGGCGTCGTCGTCGAGCTCGGACACATCTACGCCGCCAAGCACGTACTGCCCGCTGCTCGGCCGATCGAGGCAACCGAGCAGATTCAGAAGCGTACTCTTGCCCGACCCGCTCTGGCCGCAAATGGCCACGTACTCGCCCTCGGCAAAATCAAGCGTAATGCCTCTGAGCGCGGGCACCTCGACTGAAGTGCCGACTTTGCGATAAATCTTGACCACGCCGTCCAGATGGGCGAGGACTCTGGCTCCCCTGCCGCCTCGAGCTGCCGGGCGATGCTGATCTGTCGTAACGGCACTCGGCATGACCATCGGTCGCTACTGTACCATCAGAACCTTACGGCCGGACGTCTGCGCTTCTTGCGCGCGTGTTTCTGGATCGCAGTGCGCTTGGGTTGCGGCCCGCAAAATGCCGGTCCGCCTTGGGATCCCGGCCTCAGTTCATCGCAGGCGCCGAGGCCGGCGGAGCCCCCCTTCTCTTCGCCCCCGCCCCTTTCCCGGCCTTCTCCTCTTTCTCTTTGTCGTCCGGAAGCCGCCGCTTCATCTCATCGGTGATCGCAAGACGAACCTCCTGACCGACATCCAGCCCCTTCTTGATTTCCACGTACTCGCTGCTCGCCAGTCCCACCTCGACCTCGACCGGACGCGCGTTGCCGCGCTCATCGACAAACACATAGTACTTGCCCCCCTTGCCGAAAACCGCCTGTACCGGAACGGCCACAACGTCGCTGAGCTGCGTCACCAGCACGTCCACTTTTGCCGTGCCGCCGGGCTTGAGATCGCTGGTCGAACCCTCGATGAGAATCTCGGTCAGGTACTCCTTCGTGTTGGGGTTCATCCACCGGTGAGCCGAGTCGGCCACCGTGCCGATCTTGATCACTTTCCCCGGATACTGCCGCCCGCTGTACCCTTCCAGCGTGATCGTCGCGGTCAACCCCTCCTTCAACCGCTCGATCTGCGTCTCGTGAACACGCACGACCACCTTCATCGAGCTCGTGTCCGGTAGCTCGATGATCTGCTGCCGTTCATGCAGTTGAGTCCCCGTCTTGATGCGGGTCTCGTCCCACCAGTCCTCCTTGTAGTAGACCACCAGCCCATCGGCGGGAGCCTCGATCCGCGTCTTCTTCTTCTGCTCTCGGGCCTTGTTGAGCTTGTCTCGAACGATCCCCAACTCGTCCTTCTTCGCGTTCACTTCGGCAATGGCTTTCTCTTCAGAGGCCCGCGACGCCTTCTTGGTGCGCTCCAGTTCGGCCTCGGCCTCCTCCACGTCCGACTCCTTCTTCTGGAGTTCCATCGGAATCGTCCATTTCTCCAGGACCTCGGCCTTCACCCCCGTCCTCTCCAGTACGTTTTCGGCCTTCCATGCCTCGAATTCGTCCCGCTCCCGCTCGATGCGAGTGATAAAACCCTCTTTGAAAAGCTCTTCCGAGTCCTTGAGGTAGTCCTTCGCCCGCTGCAACTCCTGCTCAGCCTGCTTGACGGCGATCTCGGATTCCTTCCTCAGCTCCTTGGATTCGCCTTTTCGATACTTCTCGAGACTCAGCCTGGCCATGTCCAGGGCCAGAGCGGCTTTGCGCTCCTCGCTCTGGTTCTTGTCCTTGAGAATCTCCAACTCTTTCACCGCGGCCTCGTAGGCGGCCGCCGCCACCGTCTCCTTGATCTCCAGGTCGCGGATCTTCTCGTCAATCTCGTCGCTGGCCAGTTCCACCAGAAGGTCGCCTTGCTTCACGTGCGTCCCCTCAGGAACGAGCGAGATGATCGTCGCCCGGCCTTCCACCTCGGACCGCACCTCCACGGAATTCGCCGCCTTGAGCTCGCCGGTAGCGGTTAACAAGATGGGGAAGCTTTTTCTCGTGACCGTGTAAAGCTGGATGTCCTGCACGGCGGCCGGAGCGAGCCACCGCTTGACCACCGCATAAGCCCCGATCGCGGCAACCGCCACGACGATCAGCACAAGCCACCGGAGCGCCCTTCGCGAAACTCGGACCGGCACCCGGCTGGGTGCCCAGGCCTGTTCCGCAGCCTCAGGAACTTGCGACGGAAGAGTCGCTTCGGTCTCGGTCATTCCCATGCCCGGATCTCCTAACAAGCAGGCTGACCGTCGGCGGCCCGGAAACTTGTCGCACCCCATTCGGAAGGACGTTGACCGCTTCCATTTTAACGCCGCGCGGCCGTGGTCGCCACCGCCGAGTACCACTGGCCCTCGTCGTCCACGCGGAGCGTTCCGGTATCGAGACGAAAAGCGAGAATCGCCAGTCTCCATTGGGACTGAGCCTCCGCCAGGCGATTCTGTGCCTCAAGCAGCTCTCGCTGCGCCTCGATGACGTCCCGGTTATTCATTTTTCCCAGGTCAAACCACAGACGCGCCGCCCGGCGGCGAGCCAAGGCCTGATCCCGGCTCAGTATTTGAATCCGCAGCGAATCGGCCTGCTGTTGGACCTCTCGGATTGCCTCACGAACCTGCAGGCTGATGATATCCTTGGCCTCTTCAAGCGCCCGTTGCGCCTGCTGAAGCGCGATCTGAGATTTACGTAACGCGTTGCGCTCTGCCACACGATCCAACGGCAGATCCAGTCTCAAGCCCGTCCGATAACCTGTGCGGTCCGTGTTGTACTTCAGCACGCCCACACGCTCGGGCACGGTGTCCAGTTGCACCGTGCCGTACATCCTGAGATCCGGCAGAAGATTGTTCTCGGCAACGGCCACGCCTCGGCGAGCATCGTCCACGCGGTCCAGGTCGTTCAGAAAATCAAGCCGGTATTTCAGAGCCACGCGGACGGCCTCTTCTTCCGACACATCCGGCATTCGAAGAGCATCTTCCAGACTCGAAGGCTCCATGACTCCATCCATTTCCGTCGTGGAATCGGTGACCTCGGCCGGATATTCCACGTCGATTTCGGTCTCCGTCGGCATACCGATCTCGATCTTGAAGCGGTCCAGGGCGGTTTCGTAATTGGCGATCGCGTCTACTTCCGTGTTGATGGCCCGCAGGCGATCCTGATCGGCACGAAGCACGTCCAACTGTTCCACGCGGCCGACCCGACGAAGAGCCTCGGCGCGGGCCATGTCGGTCGCGAACTGCTCGACACTCTCGCTCGCGTTGACGATTTGCTGGCGAAGCCGCTGAAGATTGAAGTAGCGCCCCGCGATGTCCACGGCCAATGATCGACGATACTGCTCATAGGTCCGGACTGCATAGATCAGGTTGCGCTCGGCTCTGTATCGCGACTCATAGGCCGCCCGGCCGGCTCCACGCAGCAACGGAATATTGGCCTCCAGGAGCATGGAGCCGGTCTCACCCTCATTCACGCGCTTGGACAAGTCATTGACCAGGTTGGCGATCACCCGCGCCGTGATCTCGCCGCCGTAAGGCAACTTCTGTCGAACCCCTGCCTGTGCGACCGCTTCGAGGGCATGATCCCAAACCTCGTCTTGTCCCTGGTTGACGAGGTCAACTCCGATCTCTCCGAAAAACCGAGGTGTCCACAGATGTCTCTCCAGGGTCAGATCCAAGGCGGCAAGGTACAGATCCTCCTTGGCATTCTGAAACCGCCGCGAGTGTTGAAAGGCGTACTTGAGGGCTCCAGACAACGTCATGATAGGTCGAGACGGCCGGGTGGACACCGGCCGGCTGGCGGCTTCAGACCGCAAAAGGCCAGGCTGGGACGCCTCAGCGTCCGCCGTCCCCGAAGGCATCGTCTCTGGAAATACATACCCCTGAGAGCCCATAACGACCGGTGCTGAAGTCGGGTTCCCGTCCACCGCAGGTTGAGAAGCCGCACGACGAAAAACCTCCGGCACGTCGCTGTCTATCGGGCGAGGAACGAACGCGTACGCGTCTCCCGGCACCGACACGGGCGAGGTGCCCCGCTCAATGCGGAAGTCATGCGCCTCGCCCAGAGCCGCCCGCTGGCGGTCGTTAATCAACCGATAGACGTCACGGTCCGCACTCTCGGAGAACCACTGACATCCTCCGGCAACCAAGACAAGGACTGACGTCATTCGGCGGGCAAACAGGGCTTCAGAGAAACTCGTCATCCGCTTCATAACAGTCTCATCGTCCGGGATGCTTAAGCAAGCCGGCAGGCCTCTGGTATATTCCGATGCCTCGCCTGCGTCTTGGCCCGCGCATAAAGACGCTCGGCGCAGGCAGTTGTATGCCCTGAGAACTCATACAGCAGAAACGCGTCGCGGACGCATTCTAATGCAAACCATTGTGGGATTGAATCGCCAAACGGCAAAAAGGCAGGCGGGGCAAAACCCGCAGCCCGCCAATCGAAACACGCCATCTGGGAATGACCGACGGAGAGTGCGGGAAATCCGTCTCTATGATGCCGCAACCACCTGCTGGCGCGTCACGCGCACAGGCTTCGACATCCGGGCTGCCGCTTGTCCTTGAGGCGCTCTCAGCCGGATACGGATCCGTCCGACCGTTGCGCGCATAGCCGATCTCCCCCGCCCGGGCCGAAAGCACAACAAGAACGGCGTGCGGAGCATCCCAAGAGCTTCGCACGCCGTTATCTTTACACGAGGAGCGTCCCGACTCGCACTCAGTCGCAATCCCGATCGGGATATATGCCAGGTCCGCTCAGGCAATTCAAGAACACCGGCAGGTCACCGGTACGAGTAACGAACATGTCGCCGTCGAAGTCCGCGACGGTACAACTGCCGGAGACCTGCGCGGCCCCGGTGTAGCACTGCTGGAAGAAACCAAAATCGGTCTCATCCACGTCGCCGTCGGCGTCAAAGTCCGGCTTGACCGTGGTCACCACTACCGTGACGTTGATTGTCTCGACATTGTGCGATCCGGTTATGGTGATCTTGCCCGTGTGGACACCCGGCGGCAACGGATCATAAGAAACCACATGAAGATTGGTCGTCGGCGGATTCTGAACGGACACGCCTTCATCCGGCACAACGTGGATCCACGGCACATTGGTGGTGATCTCGTAGCTCAGATCGCCGCCCTCACCGCCGCAGTTCCAGATCTCCACGTTATCCGCGGGAATCGGATCTCCGACGAAAACCTCCTGATACAAGGCGTCCCTGTTTTTGCAAACCCACGGATTGAGCGGAATGGGCTGCAGATGGACGTTGCGGTAAATGCTGCTTTCGTTGAGCATCGCGTCGTAAATGGTAACCCGAAGCTCGCCCGGATACTGGCCGACCGGCAGTGAACTCATGTCTGCCGCCAACTGCGCCCCCCACGTCGGGTTGGAAACGGCATCAAGCACATAGTCTTCGCTCACTTCTCGAAGCGTCACGTTGTCAAAGTACGCCTCGACGCCGCCCGCGGTGTTGCTGCCCGCCTTGAGAACGACCGTCATGATGTTCCCCGTCGCCTTACGACGCCCCAGGCGATGATTCCAGTCCACTTGGTCCTTCGGTGGGGCATACTGGTTGTGCGTCCAGACCCAGCCGAAGCCCGTGCCGATCGCGCCGGGGAAACCGTAGGTCATATTGTCATAGGCAAACATGTAGTTTTTCTCGACGTATTCGGCGTCATCCGCTTGCTGCAGGCTGAAGGGCCCGTCGATCAGGATGACCTCCCACCAGTTCATGGTACCCAGCCGTTTGCCCTTCCACTGGCAGTCCAATCGATAGGTCTTGCCGGGCGTGACGGCAACCTGTTGATAAACGCCGAAACTGGCAAGGGTCGTCTCCTTTCCAAGGCGAAGGCATTTGGTTCCACCCATCGAGCTGACGTTGGGGTTGTTGAAGTCCCACTCCAAACCTGTGCTCCAATCGGCCTGCCACTTGGTCCAACCTGTCTCACCGTTCTCGAAATCACCGTTGGTCAACAGGTCTGAACCCAGAACGGCAACGGCCAGCTCGGCTCGTGTTACCCCAACGTTATCAGAAAAGCTGTTGACCGTGACCGTTTGGCCGGTCACAAGCATCGAGCCTTCGAGAACCGAAATCCCACCAAGCATCGGCGGGCTGGTCTCGGCCTGCGAGCCGTTCGGGGCGTGAGTGCTGCCCCAGTTGGCCTCAAATGGATACCGCCACAGGGCTACGTGGTCACCCATCTGAGTGATTCTGGACGTATTCATCGTGCCCAGTTGCCGGTTATATGCCCAGCGGAGATACCGCACGTATTGCGGGTCGTAACCCATCAACAAGGCAGACGTCGTATCCACCGCGACCGCGTCTTTTCCGGCGACGATCAACTGCATATTCGGGTTGGGTTGTGTGGCAGGCCAAGAAGCGGGACCGTTGGTGATGCCGATCAGCCCGTCAACGATCGCAAAGTCCATGGGCCTGAACAGGTTCATATCCACAATCGTGTAGTTCACGATGGCGTTCTCGTCTGACCCGGGATTCGCGGGATAGTCCCAGCCGGATGCCTGGCCGGGATCCCAGGCGTTCAGCCCCGGAACATCCGTAAAGTGCATCGCATGCTTCATCTGTTGCAGGTGAAGCGGTACTCCGTATGCGGGCCGCGAGTGGTAGATGTCGCTCGGCCCGCAGCCGATTCCCTGGCTCTTCATTGAGACGGTCACGTCCGCATTGGAGTGATTCTTGAGCGTCGGAACGTTGATCAACACGTCGCAATGAAGCACGATGTTGGGTACCCAATACTTGCGACGGCAAAGCGCGTTGTCGATGGTCACCTGTGTGACCTTCGCCGGATCGAACTGATCAAGTCCTCCGGAATCGTTGAGGTCGACCAGTTCCACCGTCGGGTCGTATATGAACCATTGCCGCCCGGACGCAGGATCAGTCGTGTAGCCGCAGTTGATGAAGGCCGTCTTGGTGACGGTCCGCGTCAGATTCCCGCCGTCCCACGGGAAACCACAGGCCGAGCCTTCGGCAATCCTTACCAGCGTACTGAGACCTGTCCGCCCCGCTGCCTCCTTCACGAGTCTCACGACCGAGGCCATCACGCGCGGGTCCGTGACGATACCGTTCTCAGGATAGGTCGCAACGGGAATCTCGGTAACCAGATTCGGCTTCAGAACGATGTCGAGCACTCCATCGCTGTTCTTGTCCACCATGATCTGGTCGAGTCCGCCTGCCAACGTGACTGCCCGCTCGACCAGCCCGTCGATCTCTGCGGCGGTGAACGGGGCGCGCGGGGGTATCGGACTGCCATCCTTGCGCCAGTTCGGATACGGCCTGTGCGCGATGCCCACGACGGCCGGAGGTGGCTCAACCGCCGGCGGAGGCACGTTCGGCAACGTCGCTGCCGGTTGGAGCAACTGATCCGCGTACTGGTAGGTTTCGATACCGACGACACCAACAACGCACAGGATCGCCGCGGCAATCACTTGCCGCCGCACGATCACGGCCTTGGGCAACACCTGGCCGTGCTTGTGTTTGCGCAAGAACAGACTGACAGGAATGAGGGCCGCAATAAACGCCCCGACGTTGACGGCCGCGACCTGCTGACACGGGTAAGCGAGCCTTTGCGGCTTCGTTCCACTGCGATACAGAAGCCAGAAAAGAGAGGCAATAAAGATCGCCACTCGGTTGCGAAGGACAAAGTGCCAGAACCCCGACCAGGCCCATCTCATCTTGCCCACCAAACCCTCGTTCGCGCATCCAGCGATGCTTGAACGGTATTTACAGCAATGATGATGATAACGTGAAGAGTTCACCTGCGCGTCCGTGTGCCGCTCCTCGCTCATATCTTCCCTCACACCTTTGTTTTACAGGACCGTACAGATCAGCTCCGCCAAGGCGCATTAAAGGCCACCGAAAAGTCGCCCATCGAGCGCCGACTCCACACTGCATTATATCAGGCCGACCGGCCCAATCATAGTTCGATATGACCTGCAGGCACTTTTTTTTCACGCTGCCCGCTCTTGGCACACGTGGTCGCAAGCGAACCAGAACGTCCCTAAACCATACAATCATAAGCGCTTAGGCCGGACAGGGATCCGAAGACTTCTGGTTCGCGCCCCCAAGCGCCAAGTCTTCCACCCGGGATAGATTGCCGAGGGCATTGGGACAAGTCAGGGATACATCACGATGAAGCACAAGGCCGGACCCGCCAGTTCTGTGATTTCGACAGACAGGGCATCACGCTCGTTGCGAACCGCCGGGACAGTCACCCCCCCGCACCAGTGCGGCCGCCCTGTGACCGTTCACCCATAACTACCCGCCAAGCCGAAAGAAACTCGCTGCATTCGCGTAATACAGACGGTCCAGAACTGCGTCGGGCAGATTCATGCCCGCCAGAAACACCCTCCCGCCGGCATCCTCGTCCTCGATCGGCGAACGAACCGTGTCCGATCGCTCGTACAGAAACCGATGCGCCCAGTATCGCGAACAATGATGCTCAAACGTGGCATGCTTGAATGCGACAAGATCGCTTCCGAACAGCAGCCTGTCCGCATATCGGACGAAGAAATCGCGAGACTCCGCCGGCCGTCGAGACAGCTCGCGAGCGATCCATTTCGTCCCCGACGTGTCCAGGTAAAGGTTGGGATGTCGGTCCAACAGCTCAGCCAGAAACGACAGGTTTTCGGGCCAGCCCCCCATGTGGGCCAGCAAGACCCGCAGCGAGGGAAATCGCTCCAGGGTGTTGGTTAGCTGCCGATAGGTCAGTCGCTTCGACTCGAACCTCAACGGGTCGCTGTAGCGGTGCCGCCACCAGATATCCGGATCCGCAATATGTACGAGAACGGACAGGCCCGACTGCTGGATGGCATCAAACACCGGGTCCAGCCGCGGGTCGTCGAACCACACGCCCGACCGCTCATTGAACTCAGGCTTGTACCAGAACTTGATCGAGACCGCCCCCGCCCTCACCGCCCGCTCAACAATTCGCAGATTCGCGTCCGTGAATGGCTGATCCCGACCGACAAGCTCGTGCTCAGACCATGCGTTGAACGCCACACGGTCACCGTGCCTCCGCCGAAGCGCCGCAATCTCATCGACCCTGCAGATCAACACCCACTTGCGTATTCCGAACAACTCACCGGCTCGAATCATCCGCCGAGTGGCGCGGGACCGGCCACCATGGCAATGGGCGTCAATGATCGGACCCGTGTAACGCGATGTCGGCAGGCGACAAACGTCCACTGACTGGTCCAACCCTTTGTTCAGTCGCACAACAACAACTCCTCGGCCCGGCACGCTCGCCGCCAACGCCTCATCATAGGACACGACCTTCAAAACATACAACGGCCTCGCGACTCGTGTCATGGGCCTCGGAACAACGAACTGCTGCAGGATTTGACGGCCTGCGAACGATTGCAGTCACGGCCGCATCGGGTTACTGTCCTGCCCATGTCATTACGCTCACGCACTACGCTGACCGCCGAACAACTGCGGCAAGGTTGGACACCCCGACGGGTCGGACGGCACATGATCACCGTGGCCGAAACACTCAGCACCAATACTTTGGCACTGGACTCCATCCGCACAATGGGCGGACCTGACGGCCGGGAAGCCGACGGGCTGGTCGTCATGGCAGATTATCAGACTGCCGGACGCGGCCGCTTCGGCAGGCGTTGGCTCTCACCTCGGGGGGCAAGTATTCTCTGCAGCGTGGTCATCGTGCCAGCCGATCAGGAATTGACCGCAGCGAACACCGGGCCGTCCCCGGGCGGGCATGTTGAGCTGCAAGCCTTGGAGAATTCCGGCAGGCCGACACCGACCGCCCAGTTTTCCGGGCATCTGACGCTGGTCTCGGCCATCGCGGCCTGTGAAGCCATTCGCCAGTCCACCGAAATCACGCCGACCATCAAGTGGCCCAACGACCTTCGGGTCTCAGGACGAAAACTGGGCGGCATCTTGATCGAGTCCCGCCCTGTCGCCCAGATGCATCGAGCCTGGGTCATTGGGATCGGCATCAACTGCCTGCAACACGCCGGTCATTTCCCCCCCGAATTGCGGACCTTCGCCACCTCGCTGGAGATCGAGGCGTCGCATCCCATCGAAAGGATCGAGGTGGCCAAGGCACTCTTGCAGCACCTGGACCACAGGCTGGCCGACGTCACCTTGCGGGCGAGCCCCCCCGCTTCGTTCCAGGCCATCCGCTCAGCCTGGGAACAATATGCCGAACCTGTCGGCCAGAGGGTCCGGCTGCGCGCCCGCGGACGCGAGTGGAGCGGCACAACGATAGCCGTTGATCCCTTCGGCGGGCTCATCCTGCAAACCGACGACGGCAAACAAGAATGGTTTGACCCCTTGCAGACGACTCTCCTCTAGCTCTAAAAACCAAAACAGATATGCTGCCGTAGAGCACGCACCGGTTATGGGCCTTCCCAACCCTGAACCCACAGGCGGTGCGGTTCTACGTCGCAGAGTCAAAGCGGCCGTCATCCAGGTCGCCGAAACCAAAAGACCGGCCGCGAGGCCGACCGCCGTAAAACAGGCGACCTTGCGATGTACGGCCTGGTTGGATCAGAAAATGGCAAGACGTACCGGCCGACGACCGATCTCCAAAACAAAGGCGTCTGAAAAGCCGCGCCCGGCAAGCGCGCACGCCCCCGCTCCGCGTCCCGCCGACCCCGCCGCAATCGCCGAAACCCTTCTTGGAGCACGGCCCGCCGGTCGCGGTGGTTTCCTGCCCCTCATCAGGGATCGGAGTCAATGGGCGCTAGACGGCCCCTTGCCCGCATATGCATCCATGATACTCGTAGGATTGGCGATTGGCTGGCAGTGCTCCGCGTCACAGAAGGTCTTCGCGGCAGCCATCGGACCCGACGCCGAAACGACCTCTATGGTCGTGGCCGTCGCCCTTTTGGCCGCCGCCGTGGGACCATGGCTCCCCGGGCGAGCCATCGTCGGGATCGCCCGGTTCATTCAGAGGCGAGCCCGGCGATCCGACGAAGCGAACGACGATGTCATTGGGTCTCTCCTGGTGCTCAGGGCTACTCGGCAGCGAGATCGCTCGCTGGTCTGGCTTTCCATCTCAGTGCTGGCATGCTTGGCAGGAGCGGTCTCTCTGGCAACGCTCCTGCTCATGGGGCCCGTCGCTCGCGTTTATCACTACCTCCTCCAACATTTCTTCTGGACCAACTTGACTCTCTCCGCCCTCGAATGGCTCGGCACCGTCTTGCTTATCGGTCCCCCTTGGATCCTGCACGGCCTGCTCATCGCCACGCTGGCTAATGTCGCGGCTCACGAGCACCCCCCCCGGCAACGTCCCGGATTGGTCGCCGGTATCCTCGCGGGACCGGGCTTGGCGCTCCTGTTGAGCGCCAAATGGATGGCGCAAACGCTTTCGGGAGCCCAGGAGTTCATGATAGGAGTGCTGCCCCTCTTCGTCGTGGCCGCCCTGGCCGCCAAGACCTCACAGCGTACCGACCAACCGGCCGGTGCGCCCCCTGCCACTGAAACGGCGCCCGAGTTGCCCGGAGGAACCGAAGGGTTGATCTGGGTCTTGCTCGTCGTCTGGGGAATTGCCGCCGTCCTGGCCGGTACGGGTTGGGTAACTTGTCGGGAAGTCGGTGCCCAAGATCGGCCCTCAACCCACACGCAATGGGGCTGGTATCTCCTGACGCTGGGCGCCGGAACAGCCGTCGCCTGGCAACACGCTCGACACCTGACCCGTTCCGCCTCAGGCTGTGGGATGGCGGCGTGGGTAGCGGGCATCGGCGCGGGAACCGCGTCAATCCTGGCGGCCTTCTGCCCCGGCAGGCCATGGTCGGAGTTGCTCCAGCTTCTCCTCCTGGGATTCACCTTCGGCTACGCCCTGCACTATGCCGAGCTGGCCTGGCTGGCACGATCCGCCAGCGAGACTCAGGGCTTCGCCCAGCTTGCCGGCGCGGTATTGGCGGGATTGGCCGTGGGCCTCATCGCCTGCCGATGGTGGGCACATCAGGCCCTCGGCCCCGTAGGTATGATGACCGCCGGCGCACTCGTCATGATGGCCCTCGGCGGCATCGTCCAGATCTACGAAGAAGACCGCCCCGCGCGCATCCGGCACGAGCGGCTTGCTCTGGTATTTGCCTCCCTGACCGCCGCCATCATCCTCTTTCCCGCGGCCACGCGCCGATGGGACCGTTGGGAAGCCGACCGTGCGATCCGGCCCTTGCCGACCGATCTGAGCTGGCTCGCCACAAGCGAGTTACCCTCCGCGCGACGCATCTGCCTTGTCGGGGTCGACGCCGGTTCATCCGCCCGATGGGCAGGGCTCGGCAAGGCAAGGGTCGACATCATTCCCTGCCCCGGCGGCCTCACTCAGGAAACGCTGCCCCGGCCGCCCGGGAGAACGCGGTTCGTCCGGGCAACCGCCTTCCGGGCTTTGCGACTCCAACACGAGCGGTACGACCTGCTCTACCAGCAGGGTCAACCGGCCGCACCAACCGACGGATACGCCGAATACTCGATCGAGTGGCTGCACCGGCTTGCCTCGCTGACCATGCCCGACGGCGAGATCGTGCTGGACGTGCCCCTGCGGGCCATGAATCCTCAAGCACTCGCTACCATTATCGCCACCCTGCAGCATGCGGCGGGCGCCCCTGCACGCTGGGCCCTGGTATCCACGGCCGGGCAGCCCGCAATACGCCTTAGAACCGTTCCCACGACCTCGAATCCCACCGCTCCTGCCGACGACACCTGGGAAGCCGGTGAGGCAATCACGACTCGTACCCGCAACCTCGGAATCCATTCGATCCAGCACGACAGACTCACCCGCATCCTCCAAAAAGGGTCTCTGCCTTCCACCGATGACCTGATACGCTGGCTTGAGTCCTGCCGCTCAGGCACTTCGGTTCATGAATCCTCGACCCGACAATAGAACCTCATGCAAGCGCGGAAAACGACGCACGGCTGCACGGGCCGGCTCTTGCCGGACGGGCAAAACCCCGCTAAACTGACGGGTCCGCGGAGGCCAAGGCGCACCCGCGGCTGGAAAGATCCATATGCAAGTCAACCTGTTGTGCATCGGCGATACCGTCGGTCGCCCCGGACGATTCATCCTGTCCCAAAAGCTGCCCAAGCTGGTCGAGCAGTACGACCTGCACTGCATCATCTGCAACGCGGAAAACGCGGCCGGCGGTTCCGGTTTGACCCACCAGCTTTACGAAAAGTTCCGTCGCTATGGGATCCACCTCATCACGCTCGGCGATCATGCGTTCCGGCGGCAGGAGATCATCCCCGTTCTGGAACGGGCTCAGGACATCGCAAGGCCGGCCAACTTCGCCCAAGCCGCCCCTGGCAAGGGATGGGCCGTCTATGAGACGCCGCTCGGACCGAAAGTCGCGGTCGTGACCGTCCTCGGCCGGCTGTACATGAAGCCCCCCACCGACTGCCCGTTTCAGGCCATCGAGAAAACCCTCAGCCAGATCCCGCAAGACGTGAAAATCATCGCCGTAGACGTTCACGCCGAGGCGACAAGCGAAAAAGTCGCTATAGGCTGGCACTTCGACGGTCGGGTCAGCGTGGTCTTCGGCACGCATACGCACATTCCCACGGCGGACGAACGCATCCTGCCCAACGGCACGGCGTACATCACCGACGTCGGCATGACCGGCCCTTACGACTCCGTACTCGGTCGGAGAAAAGACCGCGTGCTCAAGGCTCTGCTCACCGGGCTGCACGCCCCCTTCGATGTGGCCGCCGACGACATCCGACTTTGTGGCTTGCTGGTCAGCGTGGATTCGGCGACCGGACGGGCCACGCACGTCGAACGCATCCGCGTGAACAGCGACGCGTCTGTCTCCGAATCCGGCGCTGCCGGCGAGGACTGATGGCACGCTCCAGGAGCCCAGGCGGCACCGGCGTCCCACCTGCTCTCCTCTCGCGATACCATCCCAGACGGCGTCTTGCGTAACGAACCCCTTGTGCGCGATCGCTGGCCGACCGCTATTGCGGCGCGCGATGCGAAGCCCTACGATCCCAGGTAATGGAATCGCCGCGTCCTGCCTTTGATCCCGATCGAATGGCCGTCGCCAAGGCCAGGCCGGCGGTGCCGAGCGAAATGACCGTCTCGCAGTTGAATGCCCTGATCAAGCTGCTGATCGCTGACTCCCTGCCGGGAACCATCCACCTGGTCGGCGAGATCAGCAACCTCAAACGGGCCGACAGCGGGCATTTCTACTTGACGCTAAAGGACAAAAACAGCGAGATTCGGGCCGTGGTGTGGCGATCGGCGGCCTCGGCGATCAAGTTCAAGCCGACCGACGGCATGGAAGTCATCGCCACCGGCCACGTGGAGGTCTACGAGCCACGCGGGCAGTACCAGTTCATCATCCGCAAGCTTGAGCCCCGTGGAACGGGGGCCCTCGATCTGGCGTTTCGTCAATTGCACGCCCGACTCGCCAAGGAGGGACTGTTCGATAAGGAACGTAAGAAACCGCTGCCCCGCTTCCCCCAGCGAATCGCCGTGGTAACCAGCCCGACCGGGGCGGCCATCCGAGACATCCTCAGGACGCTGCAACGGCGTTTCCCCTGCGTCTGGGTCTTCGTTTATCCGGTACGAGTACAGGGCGAGGGCGCGGCCGAGGAAATCGCAACGGCAATCCGCCGGCTCAACGAGCAGTCGGCAGCCCTCGGAAACATTGATGTGATAATCGTCGGACGCGGGGGCGGCTCACTGGAAGACCTGTGGGCCTTCAACGAGGAAATCGTGGCCCGAGCAGTGGTCGCCGGCCGGATCCCCATCATCAGCGGGGTCGGCCATGAGGTGGACGTCACCATCTGCGATCTGGCGGCCGACTTGCGAGCCCCAACCCCCACTGCCGCGGCCGTGGCGGCCGTGCCGTCCGCCGCCGAGATCCTCAACAGCCTGACCGACGTGGCCCGACGGCTTGGCCGGGCAATGAATCATCAGGTGGCAATGGCTCAATCACGCCTCGCCGGCCTTGAACGGCTGGAGTGGTTCCGCGATCCGCTGGCTATCCTTCATCGCCGTGAACAAAGCCTGGACGAGATCGCCTCGCGGCTGCGACTGCTGCTGTCCCGGCGAACCGCCGACGCACATCGTCGACTCAACCGTTTCGAGGCGATACTGGCTGCGATCCAACCCAAGGCTTTCCTGCAACAGGAACACGCTCGTGTGGTTCAGATCGCTTACAGGCTCAACTGGGCCTTGCAGCAACAGGTCCGACGATCGGAACGACGCCTCGAGCTCGCTCGTGAGGCATTCTTGGCCGCCTCGCCGGCCGTCCGGATTCCACGGCACCGGCAGGACCTCAAGGCGCTCCAGCACGCCCTTGAGCAAACCTTACGCCATCGCATTGAGAATACCCGCGATCGGCTTGATTCACTCGAAGCCCGGCTGCAGGCCACCAGCTACCGCGGTACGCTGGCCCGCGGCTTCACCATCACGCGGCGAATGCCGGATCGGCGGATCATCACGGCCGCCCATCAAGTGTCCGCCGGCCAGGACGTCGCCACCGAAACCGCCCAGGGCGAATTCATCAGTCGGGTCAACCCACTCCCCCGCGAGGCGTGATCCGTCGCCCTGGTATCAGGAAGCTAGCGGTTGCGACGCCCGGATGGCCGGAACAAGATTATGATGTCTAAAGATGGTTTTAAACGCCATGCATTCGGCAAAGCGGGCGAATCGTTCCGACTCGGCCGCGCAGTAACCCCCGGCACATCGCCGCCCCCCCAGCGCGTCCTGCCGCGAGCCTCCCGGGCGATCAGTGTCGTCGCCGCATCAAGGCCATACCCATCAGACCGGCCAGTGTGGCAACCAGGCCCGAAGCAGCGCCGGCACCGCAAGTATTGACCAACGGAATCGGCAGGCCGGCACCGGTATCACCGGGCTCGTTGGCGCTGGCGCTTGGCGACGGTCCGGTGACCGTGATGACCTTGGTCACTCGCTGCGTCGCGCCCAGATTGTCGGTCACCGACAGAGTCACCACGTAAACACCCTGTGCCAGGTAGACATGATCGATCGCCTGCCCACTCCCGCCCTGGCCGTCGCCAAAGTCCCAGCCGTAACTGATGATCTCGCCGTCGGGATCTTCCGCCTCCGCCTGGAACAAAACCATCAATGGGGCGGCCCCCTTGGTAGGTGTGGCGATGATGCGAGCCGACGGCAACTGATTGGGTTGAGACAGAACGATCACCTCGGTCACCGTCTGAGCAGTCTCGGCGTTGTTCGTGACACCCGACAGCCTCACGACGTAGGTTCCGGGCGCGTTGTAGGTGTGACTCACATACGCGCCGGTTCCGGCCGTCTGGTCCCCAAAGTCCCAGTTGAACACCACGAACTGGCCGCCCGAGGGATCAACGCCGCCTCCGGCGAAATTCACCGTCAGCGGTGCCACCCCGATCTTCGGCATCGCCGAGATCGACACCAGGGGAACCTCGGTCACCGGCGGCGGAGGCTCGATATCCAGACGCTTGCCGGTTGACAGCGCAAAGGCGACGCGAACATCAGTCAACTCAAGACCGTCCGTCCCGACTCCTTCGTACGGGTCATATTCATCGGGCACGAGTTCCGGCATCTCGTCGTCCCCCGTCCCCATGATTCCGTCCGGACCAACGCCCCCCTCGTCTGCGATTCCGTTGCCGCCGGTATCGATCAGGCACGCCACATCATTCGAGTTGTCGGTGTGCCACAAACCGAGCGTATGAACGGCTTCATGCGCGGCAATGGCGCCCACAACGCGACCGACGGCATCGACCATGCTGAAGTTGGGTGCCCGCGGAATGGCATTGATCGAATCCAGGTTTGTCGGGTCCGGATCGCTGAGGTAGTCGAGCAACACCACCGCCGTCTCCTCGGGAGCGAAGTTGCCCGGATCGATCGACTGAGCGATGCCGAGCGTCGGAATACCCAGTTCGTACATCGAACCGCCGATAATGATCCGCGTCACATTCGGCTGGCCCCAGGGGTCAGCGTGATCGCGACTGTTCCGGATCTCGACATCCATGTGCCCGTCTACGGAGTCGACATCACGATCGCCGTTGAGATCCGCGCGGCGGATGTTGTCCAGACGCTCCTGGAAGACGGCCACCACTGCATCAACCACAGCCGCCTCATCAGCAAGGGTCAGGCCCCACCGAGATAGGAAGTCTCGCATCGGCGAGAGATCCGTCAGGTACCAGCCGTACCCGAAAACCTCGACGGCGTTGAAATCCTCAACACCGTCGAAATCGAGAAAGATGATCTGCGTGGCACCGACCGCCTGGTGCTCGTGGGCCGGCCGCCGAAGCACGATTTTCAACTCGTAATCACCTCTGCGGCTTGATTCGAACGAGGTCACGCGGATCAGGTAGTCGCCGGTCTCAGGCGCGATCCACGACAAAGCCGAATCCCATCGGTAGAACCAATAATAGGGCGTCTCGATGCGCGGCAGCGGAGAAGACGGAGGATAGATCGAAGTGATCCCGCCGTCATCATCGTTTTTGACAAGAACGTCTTCCGTCAAATCACAAACCGCCACGACCGGATCAAGACCCAGATCCGGCCGAGAATCATACGGGTCGCGGTTGGTCGTCACCGCCAGCCCCACAACGTCGCCCTTGTTCACGAAAATGCGGTAGAAATCGACGTCATCGCCCTGCTCGATGCTGCCCTTTACCGTCGCATCGATCTCGTCGCCGATGCTCGAACTGACCGGAACCGTCTGAGCCTGCCAACCGATGTCGTTGGGCTCGATTTCCTGCAAGGTCACGACCCGCGCCTTCTGGGGCGCTGTCTTGAGCTGAGACGGTGCCTGCGTGCGATAGGGATACCGGCACCAAGGCAAATCGGGAGACAGCCTCTTCGGCGGGAACGGCCCCGGGGGACGCCCAAACGGCGATCCCGGCGGGAAGCCCGTCGGCACATCCTTGGCCCATGCGGCAAACGATCCGCCCAATGCCGTCGCAAGGGCTAACGCCAGGACCGCAACTCGTACCCCCGAGTTACTGCTGTTCATCTTCTGCGACATGGTCTTTGTTTCCTGTCACTCACATCGGTTCGTATCTTTGCTCACCCGGGGCAACCAGCCCCGCCGCCGTCGGCGCCCCCGTACACTCACATGCTCACTTCCTCGGCTTGATGGGAGTCGAGAAACCGTAGATCAGGTAGACTTCGCCGGCGTCGGTCTTCCCTTCCGGATCGGCGAGAACGGAGGACAGCAGCATGTCGTCGTATCCGTCGCCATCCACGTCACCGGCACTACCGATCCCGCGTACGGCCAATCCCCCTTGCGTCACACCGCCACCCAGATGATAGCCGGCCTTCTTCCCGACGACGACCAGTCCAGGCAGGTTCTCGGTGCCGATCTGATCCAGACTGATCGTGCCCGTCAGATGCTTGCCGCCAAAAACGATGTACACGATACCGGCACCGGTCAGGTCATCCGGCGTTCCGTCACCGTCGAGATCATCAGTGGCCCGATCTCCGTCGAGATCGACGCCGACCGAATCCAGGATTCCGTCGCTATCGCTGTCGAACATCGGGCTGGCGTCCGGAGCCGCGATCATGATGTCGGCAATCCCGTCTTTGTTGATGTCGCCCGCATTCGCCACCGCGCTTCCGACGTGACCGTTGGCCTGAACGCCGGAGATGACCATGCCGTAACCCTGGTCGCGAAGCTGCGGAATCGTAATGCCGCCCTGCGGGCTCAAGAGGTTCTGGCCGCCGAACAGAATGAACACCTCGCCGGCAGCATAGTGGCCGCCCGAAGAGATGTTCGGACTGCCGATCAGCAGATCGGAGTAGCCGTCGCCGTTGTAGTCGTCCTTCAACTCGTCGGGGCGAGGACCGGCGCCGGCAATCGAGGTGCCCAGCCGCTCGCCCGGTCGACCCAGAATAAACAGACCGTTAAGACGGTTGAGGTTGCCGGGGTTCAACTGCAGCCGCTCGAGCAGGTAATCGGACTCGATCTCCGGCTGGCGACGGTAGATGACATACACCGCACCGCGATCACCGTTGGTCCCGGCCCCGCCGACCGCGAAGTCGTCCACACCGTCATTGTTGATGTCCAGCAACCCCGTGACGTCACCGATATGATCGCCCGGCATGCCGACAATATGGAACGGACGGCTCATCTCAAACGCCACGTCGCCCGGCTCCCAGAAATTGTTCTTCGGGCAGCATTCGCAACGGACGTAGCCGAGATCCTGGATAATGAAGTTGTGAGGAGTCGGCACGGTCGACACATCGCTGATGCTCGTATTCCCCTGATCGTCCGTCACCACGTCGCCCTGTGAATTCCACATGTACTTGTGCGCGGGCACACCCGGCCGCTTGAGCTGCAACATGTACACGGTGCCCGACTCAGGCCGGTCGGTGGCCGACGGGTCAATACGCAAGAGAGCAACGTCCGCCTTCTGGGCCGTGCGGTTCGGCGCTCCAATCAGGAGGAAATCGCCGCAAACCGAGACCGAGTGCGCAAAACGATTCGCCGTCGTCGGTGGATCCGTCCCCAACTGTGTGGTCGTCTGCCCGAGAATCCGGCAGCCGTATGGCTCCCGCGGCGGTGACATTCGCCCTGACGGACAGTAGCCGCCGGCCCCGCCTTCATACGGCGACAGGAGGCCCGGATCGCAAGTTGGGTCGCCAAGCATGGGCAACGAAAGCGAAGCATAGTAAAAGCCCGTCCCGGTAACTCGCATGTAGCCGGCCGGCGGGAAGAGCCCGAACGGATCGACCGGAGTGCCCTGTGCGTCGGACGAGGTCGACGAGCAAACACCCACGGCGTCGCGCCCGCCCATCAGGCTGGGCGGGAGATCCGCTTGAGACACCGAGAGCGTCTCTCCCCAGTAAATGATCCGCGCCAGAGCGTGCATATCTTCCGAAGAGACGATCTGGAACGGTGAGGCCAGCCGCGGCGGGTCAATACCCATGCCCGCGATTTCGTTGTCGTATCCGAAATAGAACTTCGGGAACACCGGCTGCGATAAGGTGTTCTGTGTAAAACCTTCCCCAGGGAAGAAGATGATATCGTCGATATCGTCCTCGAGCGGGGGGTCAAAATCGCAGCACTTCGGAAGGAAGTTATGGATCGCCGGTACATCAAAGAACTCGTTGGGACTGCCGACGCCCGGATACATCGTCCGGAACACCTGCCCAACCTCATGAAGCATCATGGTACGGTCGAAATGCCGGCTTAACGCCGTCCGTGAGGACATCTGCGAGTTTGTACTCGCCACAATGACCACGCCCCCGCGGAGGAAGTGTCCATTGTTCTCCAGACGCCCCAAGCTGGCCAGAGGCGCCGGGTGAGTCCCGTCCGCCACTTGATAGCTGAGGCTGTACGAGTTGCAGAACGGGAAGCCGAAGACGATCTCCTTCTTGCCATCATTGTCCTGATCGGGAATCAGCGTCAGGGATCGCAACCCCTCGGTCGAGAAAGGCGGGCAAGGCTCTCCCTCGACCGTGTACGGGACGCTGGTTCCGGCCATTCCCCGCTCGGTGTTCGGCTGGTTCGGGTTCGGAGCAATACCCGCGAAGATCAATCCGGGCAGTTTCGCCGAACCCGTCGAGTTCACGTTGTAATCGCCGAGGTACTGTCGTCCGGCCGCGCCGTAGATCATGTACGCCTCTCCGGCCCCCCGCCCGCCCTGAGCCATCAGCCAGGGCTTGCCAAACTGGGCGGCCAGAACGATTTCCTGAATGCCGTCATTGTCGTAATCGTCAGCCACAAGCATGGCGCTGCCGAGGTTGTCACCGATATTGTGACCCATGAAAGTGGCTCCCTTGAAGTAGAGACTCCGAACGTCGGGCTCCTCGTCAGGCTTCAGCGTCCGAAGATCGCCAACCCAGAAAGTAGTCGGCAGAATGGTCAAAGTGCCCTTGGCATAGGCAGTGACGGGGGATCCGCCTTGGGGAACTACCGTTCCGCCGATAAAGTACGTGCCGACGACGCCGCTCGTATCGAACTCCCACTGCATCGTGCTGGCATCCAGGCCCGCCGGGCTGAGCACCACCCTTCGGTCGGCGCCGTCGGGTACGCCATCGTCATTGACGTCCGGCTCGCGGAACACCTCGATCGTGCCCTGCCCGATCGTCAGATTCGTCGACCACCGAATCATGTACTGCTCGCCCGAAAAACGAACTTCGTCTCTGGCAGGAACGCGGAAGGTCAACAGTGGCGAGGAACCCTCGCCGCCACCTCCGCCAGGTACATACTCCCCCGCCCCCAATAAGTGAACCGGCCCGCCGAAGTCGAAAAGGCTCGGGACAACACCAATCATCTCAGCGCCGACATAGTAGTACCCGGGCTCAAAATCCGCAGTGGATCGCCAGACGAAACCGCCCGTGCTCGCGGCGACCGTAGCCAGATCAGTACCGTTGCCGTTTGCGGGATCGGTGTCCGGGTCGACAAAGATCCGAATCAACGGATCGGCGGCCTCGGGATTACCGGCCGCGAAAACAATGGGCACGGGAGTGCCCAAAGCCACCGCCGTGTCAGGAGCCGGCAACAGAATCTGAAGATACGGCCCCGTGGTGATGATCAATGCTCCATCCGCATAGCCAATGTTCTCTCCCTGGTCGGCAGTCACCACCCGAGCACCGATGTAGTAGGTCCCCGGCGGCGTGTCGAGCGGAATGGCCCACTCCCTGCTGACAACGGAAGAAGTGGTGTTCGCACCGGTCTCGATCACGAACTCATCACCGTTGAAGGCGCCGTCCGTATCATAGAACAGGCTCCAGGTGAAGTTGGTGACGCCGCTGCCCGCGCTGAACACGATCGGAATGGTCGCCCCCGGCCCCACCGTCAGGTCCCCATCCGGCGCCGAAAACGTGACCGCGGCAGTGGCGCTCAGCGTAATGCGAGCCGGCGCATAATCGACGGTCTTGCCCGCCGCATTCTCGGCGGCAATGCCGATGTAGAGCGGCCCGGGGCTGATACCGCTCGTGTTAAAGGAAGTGAACTTGCCCTGCCCGCTCGCCAGCGATGATGCAAAAGTCTGTTCGTCTCCGTCGTAAACGCCGTCACGATCGTAAAACCCCCACACCTGGATGGCCCCAGCGGACCCCACTGGTGGGTTCAACACATCGTAAAGCACCGTGATCGTGTCACCCGCCACGGCCGTCCGGTTCACCGACGGCGCGATCACGTTAACCACTGGCAGGGAATCACCGGGCGTCGGCCGCCCGCTGTCCGGCAGGCAGCCCTGCCCGACAAGAAACGGCACGCACATGAAAAGGCCCGCGATCAGAACCAAGCCCAGGCAGGATCGGGAATGGCGTTTCATAAATTCCTACTCCACAGATACTTAACATTATCGAGGAGTGTCGCTCCGAGGCAGCTCCCACAATGGGAATACATCCTGGGCTGCCGGCAGTCCAAGATGTGTCTGCACCGTATAATCGTGGACACCAAGGTTCCTGTCAACGCAGGCGTTAGGACTGGAAACAGCCCTGCTAACGAATCCCGGCCGATAACTGCTTCCATCCTCTCCGCCGCAACTCCACGAGCTGCGTACCCCGGCCCGGACCAGCCGACGGTTCGGGCTGCTGGATTGTTCAAGCCGCCAAGGCGGAATTCAAGAGCATCCGGCGGAAACAGCGTCAAAGATTGAAGACCACCTTATCGGTCGCGACCAACACGCGGCACCCCGATCAGTCCTGCTGATCCGAATTCGTCTCTTCGCGGACGTTTGGAAACCCCGTGTGAAAGTCGGGATCCTTCGCCGCCCCGACCATGACGTGCAAGATGGCCAGAGCGCATCTGCTAGTGAGGCCGCCCCTCGGATGCGACGGCTGCATCCGCCGGTTCGGAATCTGTTATCGGCTGGGGCCTGCCGGCCTTCAAGACGACGAGTACACCCGGCATCGCCCAAAGCAACTGGATCAGCCGGCTGAGGAGGGAAAGGAAGGTCGCTGTCTCGGGTGTTCCCAGACCCGCGCTGCGCGCGAAAAGCTCGACATAGGTCAGTTCCATCGCCCCGATGGGCAAGGCACCGGCCAGAAAACAGATCGGCACAAACGCCAGATAGACCGGCAACGCCCCCCAGGGGTCTTCGCCGACCATGTTCAACCCCCACCCAATCAGAAAATGAGAGATGATGGCGATCACCTGCAGAACAACGGTGAGCACCAGCCCCCCTGCCACACGCCCGGGGCGGTTCCGAAACTCAAGCGCCGCCTGGTCGATCCGATGAATGTGCGACCCGAGAGGCAGATAGAGCAGAAACCGGTCGATCCGGAGCAGTCGCCGCAGACGGCCGGAGAAATAAACGGCCCCGCCAACCAGCAACACGAGAACCGTCAGCCCGATAATCTGCCCCCATTTCGAAAAAGCCGGGTCTCGCCAGTTCGCCAGGCAGACCACCCCTGCAAGCCCCACCAGAGAAATCACCCCGATCACCCGATCCACGAAAACGGTCGTCACTGCCTCGTGCTTGTAAGGCGTGTCGCGGGCGATGTAATAGGCCTTCATCGCGTCACCGCCATGAGTCCCCAAAGGCGTCGTGCCAATAATGAAGTTCCCTGCAAACGTCACCTTGACCGCCTGCCACACGGACAAGGACACGCCATGCACGGCCAGAAGCCACTTGAGGCGCAAGGCCAGAACCACAGGAGTAGGACCGAACACCGCGAAGCTCAGCACAACCGGTCCCCAGTCCGCCGCCAGGATGGCTTGCTTGAACTGATCCCATTCGGTCGCGCGAGCCAGCCAGTACACCGCAAAAACGCAGATGGCGATGCGAACCAGTGCGGACAGAACGTGTCGGGATCCGGCTGTCATGTCACCATCCCTGCAGGCCAGGCGGTCCGGCCAGGCAGATTCCACGCCCCTGCTCTCACCCCGGCTGCCCCTTGCCGGCGTCCGCGAAAAAGATCAATAGGCCCGCTTGAGGCTCGACTGAGGATAATAATGCCTCAAGATGTATGCCGCATCGGCGCCCGCCCTGGCCATGCCATCGGCGCCATACTGGCAAAGACCTAAACCGTGCCCGAAACCCTTTCCTTCCGAGAACACAAAATGATCGGCGCGGGACTGGATCTTGCAGAACGTGCTCCGCAATTCGCGCCCGGTCGGGTCGACCGTCAGCCGAAAGTTCTCCGCTTCCAGCTCGATCGACCGTTTCCTGGCGTCGAGCAGTCGAAGGCGGACCGGACGACCCTGTGCCGTCTGTTCAACAACTTGGATTTCCTCGATCTGGCTGAGATTCTGAAACCTGGGATACTTCTGTCGCAATCGCTTCGTAACAACCTTCTTGCTGATCCTGACCGGCCCCCATGAGAACCACGGCGAATCGGCACAGTAATCGCACCTGACATTGCCCGACAAGGGGGGAATGGTTGACTCATTCTTGACCGGACCTGCGGCTTGCGTGTGACCGCCGCAAGTTGAGCTGAAGTACGCGCAGAAAATCCGCTCGCCTTGAGGCGACCTCCACGTACAGACCAGCCCCTGCGTATCCCGAACGGCCTCCGCAGACAGTCGCCCGGCAGGAGCCCATGGTATGCCCGAATACACCTGCGACCCCTCGCTAGCCATCAGATCCCACCGCCTGCCCGGCGGGGCCATCCGCTTCTGATACCATGCGTAGGTCCGACTCACGATCGCCTGCGCACGAAGAGCCTCGGGATGAAAGGTGGCCGGCGCCTCCGATGCGACCACCGAGACCAGGTAATCCTCCACGTCGACGCTGTTGACCAGCGCGCCCGTGTCGTCGGAGTATCGGTACACGGTCAACGTGCCCGCATACCTCGAACGTTGATCGCCAAGAAACACCGTCACCGGTTCGGGACCGTGCGGCACGATTTCGACGGCCTCAACCTCAAACACCCGCTCCAACTCAAGGAAGGCGATTGCCCCTGGCCCAAACTGGATCGTCAACTGCGGCGCGCCCGCGTCCTGGCAAAGAACCTTGTGCCCGTCCGCATCGATCAGATCGAAAAGACCCGGCACCGCCACCTGATAACTGGGAAGATCGGCGGCAAGCAGAACCCGCATCGTACGGTCCAGCCCCGGGGCCGACCGAGCCGTCGCAACGGAACGCAGCGGCGCAGCAACCGGCTCGGAGCTCGGACCATCGCACCCGGTCATGAACAGCACCGGAATCAGCAGCCCGAGCAACTCCTGCCGCCCTTCGAATCGCCCCATTATTCACACCTCTCGCCGTCCCTGTGACCTCGGTCGGCCATGCCGCCCCGATGCCCCCAGGGCACATCGAGCCTCGATGCCCGATTACGCTGACGGACCGCCTTTCTGCGGGTCGCAACCCAAACGCACTGCGATCCGGAAACATGCGCGCAAGCCGCACAGGTGTCCGGCCGCAAAGCTCTAACCATCCGCACGAGGGTGCTCACTTGCGAAGCGACAATCCGAACTCTGCCAGCTTGTGCTTGACCTCATTCAGAGAAGTCTGCCCGAAGTTCTTGGTGGCCAACAGCTCCGCTTCGGTCTTGAGGGTGAGATCTCCCAGGGTCACCAGGCCCAGCCTCTGTAAACATTTCCGCGAACGGCCGGAAAACTCAATCTCCGAAAGCGGCTTGTTGAGCGCGTCAGGAGAACCCTGGGGAGGCGATTGACGCTGCGGCATCGATCGGGTCGCCTTCTGCGACTCCTCCCTGAGCATTCCGATCCTCAGATTCTTCTGCTGAAGCATTGCCCGGATTTCCTCCAGCGACGTCTCGCCGAAGTTCTTATAGGACAACAGCTCCGCCTCCGTGATCCGCAGCAGGTCTCCGATCGTGTTGATGTTCATCTTCTTGAGACAGTTGCGACTGCGGACGCTCAGCTCAAAATCGGTGATCGGCGTTTCCAGAAGAGCGCTCTGATGCTCTCGCGATTGCTCCTGCGTTTCGTCATACAGCATGTTCATCGAGCTCTTGATGTCTTTCCGGAACAACCGGGCCCTGGCGTGATTGGGATATTCCCTCAAGACGCGCTCGACAAGCTTGAGAGCTTCTTCGTATTCGTCGTGGTCCTCGAGCAGCACCGCCAGATTCAAAAGAACGTTGACCGGAACCGTCGGACGCTCGACCAGCTTGCGATAGTTTTCGATGGCCGCCTCGTCATCGCCGTAAAGGTCCTGTATGCGAGCCGCGTGAAAGACCGCCTCCAGACTGCTCGCGTCCATCCGACACGCTGCCTCCAGCGAATCTATCGCTTCCTGCGTCATTCCCTTGGCCTTCAACAGCAAGCCCCGAGCACAGTGGTAGTTGGCATCGCCAGGTTGCAGGCGGCTCAGCTCCGCCTCCGCCTCGTCGAGCCTCTTTTCACGAATCAACGCGAGGACGTTGTCCATCATTTCTCCTATGTTGTTCCGTATTATCGCGTGTGAGAACCAGCGCATTCCCCCGGGTCGGCCCCGCTGCTACACAACCATGACCCCGGGAAAGCTTAAAGAGTCTACTCATATATCATCATCATGCAAGGTACCTTGCCCCACGCCCTGAATGCTCCGGCCCCGCGCCCCAGCCCAGCCGCTTGCACGAACAACCACCCCCCGTAACCGGTTCGCTATGCATTTTTGGATGTTCTAGCCTCGGCCACAAGCCCCCTGGGCGAGTTGTTCAAACCCCCTCGGCGCCAGGCATCGGTCATCCCTCCCCCACGCCGCTCCGCACACACGCATCCCGCCGGAGTATGCCATCGTGTTATGTCATCACCGGGATCAGCAGAGATCCTCTGCCCGCACTTGGCGGGCGCCTGCGGTTCCGGGCTCTTTGACATGTAAGCAGCCTCACTCCACGGTCTGCCCGGCCGGTGACAACTTGCCTTTTTCCCCACTCCCAGCCGAACGAACCCAAAAGTCAAAATGGATAACCTCCGCACAAGCACCGCTAATTTCCCCGCCAGACTTCGGCAGTTGCCAGACCGCCGCGTCAAACGAACCCAAGAAACGATATAACTTATTGACAGCAAGTATCTTATGGTGACCAAATTCGCCCGGAACCGCGCTGGGCTACCCCTTGACCTGTACTCCCCTTTGTCGCCCCTCGGCAAGTGGCGAAAGGTAGGGTCCCAAACACCGGAGGCGCCTGTCTCAAACCCGCGACCGTCACGAATCACCCGCTCCCGCTGTCTGACCCGTTCCCAATCGACTTCAGGGAGGTCAATCGAGACATAGTCGCTTGCAACCTCTCCAATAGCCGCTCGTACCCCCATGCCTGAACCGTTCTGCACCCCCACGGGTTGACTTGCCGACGGATTGCCCGTTCACCCCGGCATCCCTTGTTTCCACCCCAATGGCCTCCGGATCTTGCTGATGGACCTCATTTGAGGCGAGAATAGCCGCAAACCCAAGCACTCTGCGGGTCCAAGGCAAGCGACAGGCCGTTCTGCCTTCGCCATGGAAAACCGCTCCAGGCCTTTAAGGCTTTCCCTGGAAATGACTTACGCGCGAACGAGGGCCGTTCTGATAGTCAACCCGATAGCCGGTGCGGGGACGGACCGCAGGCCGCTAAGCCAAATGATCGCCCTGGCGAAGCAGGCTGGCATCGAAATTCACTACCAGGTCACCCACGGGCCGGGCAGCGCACGACGACTCGCAGCCGAGATCTCGGCTGATCCGAGAAACGCAAGCTCCATCCGAGCGGTGATGGCCGTCGGCGGAGACGGGACCGTTCACGAGGTCGCAGATGGATTGGCCCACGGTCCTTTGCCCCTCGTCGTCTGGCCCACGGGCACCGAAAACCTCTTTGCCAAAAGCTTTCTGTTCCACGCCAACCCCCGAGCCGCCCTCGATTGCCTCCTGCACGGCCAAGTCCGACTCATCGATCTTGGGCAGGCCAATGGCCGGTCGTTTCTCATCGTCGCCGGGGTCGGCTTTGACGCCGAAGTCGTCCATCGGCTTGCTGGCACGCGCACCGGTCACATCAGCCACTTGACCTACAGCACCCCGTTGTGGAGAACCTTCTGGGAACATCGTTTCCCGAGACTTCGGGTCTACGACGGGAATTCGCTGCTGTGGGAAGGCCAGGGTCTGGTGTTCGTCGGCAATCTGCCCCGCTACTCGCTCGGCCTGAGAGTCATCCGCGACGCAATTTGCGATGACGGACTTCTCGACCTCTGTGTTTTTCCCTGCCGCGGCCGGCTTCGGCTGATAGGGCACTCGCTGCGGACAATGCTTCGCACGCACGTGGAGCATGGCGGCGTCTTGTACCGTCGTCTCCAAAACGTTCGCGTCGAGTCCGACGACCCTGTTCCTGTGGAGCTTGACGGGGAGGCCGCTGGACATCTGCCGCTCGATCTGAAGGTTCGCCCCAGAGCCCTCCGCGTGCTTGTTCCACCTGAAGCGACAAGACTGTAGAATCCACACCATGACAGATCTCAGCCCCGTCCCAAGCATCGAAGTCGCCGGCATCCGTATCGGCCCCGGCCGCGGGCTGGTTCTTATCGCCGGCCCCTGCGTGATCGAGTCTCGCGAGCATACTCTTCGCCTCGCCGAGGCGATCAAGGCCGTCGCCGACAAGGTCGGCATCCCATTGATCTTCAAAGCCAGCTTTGATAAGGCCAATCGCTCCAGCATAAGCAGCTTTAGAGGACCCGGCCTTGAGGTCGGCTTGGCGATCCTTTCCGAAGTCCACATGACGCTCGGCATACCGGTAACCTCTGACATACACACCCCCGAACAGGCCTCTGCGGCCGGACAAGTCCTGGATGTAGTGCAGATTCCCGCTTTTCTCTGCCGCCAGACCGACCTCCTGGTCGCAGCCGCCGACACAGGCCGCGCGGTCAACATCAAGAAGGGACAGTTCATGTCCCCTGAAGAGATGGGATTGGCCGTCGGGAAAGTCCGTCAGGCCGGCAACGAGCGCGTACTCCTGACTGAACGGGGAACCTTCTTCGGATATGGGCGGCTGGTCAACGATATGACCTCCATCGCCAAGATGGCCCATTTCGCTCCCGTCGTCTTTGACGCAACCCATTCTTGCCAGTTGCCAGGTGCGGCGGGAACTCAGTCAGGCGGACAACGAGAGCTGGTGCCGACCCTGGCCAATGCGGCCGTGGCTGCCGGGGCCCATGCCCTGTTCCTCGAGGTCCACGACGATCCGCCCAAAGCCAAAAGTGATTCGGCCACCGTGTGGCCGCTCGAAAAACTCGCCGGGCTGTTGACCCAGTGCAAGCGAATCTCCGACGCTGTGGGCTGACCGGCACTCTTCTAACGCGATGGCCCATGGCAGACGGCAGCAACCGCTATTGTGAGATGCGTCGGCTCAGCGTGGTGTTCGCTTGCGCAAGCCTCGCACTGCTCATCAGCCTGCTGGCGTGGATCTGGCTGGACCTGACGCCCGCCTGGAAGACTCATCAAAGGAACGTGACTGAGACTCGCACCGCTCTGCGACGACTGAACGAGTTGGCCTCAGGGCAAGTCCACACAAAGCCGGCGCCGCCGTCCGAGTCGCTCGCCATCCGCCAAGTGGTGCTCCCTCTGGTCCGCCGTGATCTGCACTTCACACAGACGGCCACCACCGACCGCTGCATGACCTGTCATGCAGCAATCGACGCCGACGACCTCAGCACTCACCGACTGGCCACGAAGCTGACCGATGCTCTGCTCCAAATCAGCGAGCGTATCCGACGGCAGAACCTGAATCCGCGGAGCGAGTCTCAGGATTCACGACTGGGTGGGTGGGTAACTGAGGTACCTGGCCTCCCCAAAGCCCAAGACAACAGTCGGATCTGGCCCGCGTTGAGTCCAGTTGACCAAGTCTCGCTCCTTGGCGATTTGGTGATAGACGCTAATAGGCATCTCCGGCAAAGCGGCTCATCACTGCTCAACTGCGATACCCCTGCCGCGGCGCACCCCCAACTCGACCTCTACGTCTCCGACCGCTCGCCACACCCGATGAAACAGATGGGCTGCACGGTGTGCCACGAAGGCAACGGCGATGAAACGGACTTCGTGCTCGCCGGGCACGCCAAGATATCGGCCGGCACGGCCCGCGCCGCCATGGAGCGGCCGATGCTCCCGTTATGGGGCACCGAGGCCGGCTGTGCAAAGTGCCACCCGCAAATCTCCGACACGACCATGCCCGCCGGCCCCGCCGTCGCCCGCCGGCTTAATAGAGGACGTGTCCTGGTGGAACGATGGGGATGTGTCAACTGTCATCTGATCGAGGGCTTAGATAACGCGCCCAAGGTTGGGCCCTCGCTGGCCAAAGCCCAAATCACCCTCAACGAACGGTTCTTTGGCGAATACGTGTTGTCGCCTCGGGATTTGCGGCCCTGGACCACCATGCCGCAATCATTCCGCCAGGAAAACAACATCGGGCCGGCCGGAAACGATGCGGACATCCGAAGCGCGGCTGAGATTGACGCCATGTGGTCGTATCTTGCCGCAATCAGTCAGGATGAGCCATCGCAGCCGGGCCGAGAATGGTCTCCTGAGCTGCAGGAATCCGAAGTCGTGACAGCGGCCAGAGAACAGGGTCGTCGGTTGTTCAACGAACTCGGCTGCCTGGGATGCCACCCCCCTACCGAGCGTCGCAGCGGACCTTACGGCTTGGCCACATCACGGCCGGCTGACCTGAGGCACAAATCCGGCGACTCAAACAACGGAACCCACGCGGACTTGCGCCATTCAGACGACGTCGACGTCTTGTTTGCGCCGGAAGGCACAGTCCAAGCGGCCATGGTGCGTTACGCACCAGACCTGTCCAACATGGGCGGCGAACGGCGAGGTGGGCCGTGGGTTCGAGAATGGCTCGCCGACCCAGGTCGATACTCGCCGGGAGCACGAATGCCTCGCATGAGGCTGACCACTCAGCCGACCTCGTCCCCGGCCCCGGCGGCCGACGAACTCGACGAAGCTACCGCATTGGCCTTGTACCTCAGCAACCTGGAAACCGGTGAAATGCAGGCGACGCGACCAGCCACGACCGGCCGCGCATCCTCGGAGAACTACAAAGCCGTATGTGAGGCAATCACACGTGAAGTCCTCGCAGCCGGCGAGAGCGGAGAGGCCGTGATCTCCGATCGGCTCCAGGCCGCGACCTCGGGTCGTAAACCCGCGGCCGATCGAGTCGCAGCCATGACGCCGGTCCAGCAACAATGGGCCTTTGTCGGGCAGCGGCTGCTGGCTCACTATGGCTGCGCCGGTTGCCACCAGATTCCCGGTCTCGAGCGCGCCCCGCGAATAGGACCGGAACTGACCCGGTGGGCAGACAAGCCGGCCGGTCAACTCGACTTCGGCTTCTTCGACCCGATGCTACGACGTACGAAGACCGACACGCGATTCCAAAGACTGTACCCGACAACCGGCGAGCAGCCCTGGCTCCGCTGGATTCCGGACAATCTCACGGTCCAGATTGAGAGAACGCACGCATCTTTCGTGTGGCACAAACTGCGTAATCCCCGAATGTGGGACCGCGGCCGTGACAAACCGCCGCTGACCCGTCTGCGAATGCCCAATTTCTTCATGGACAACACGCAAGCCGGTTCCCTGGCCACATTCGTTCTGTCCAGGCGGGCACCCAACGTCGATGCGTCGCTTATCATCAGTGACCACTCACCAGCGGGCGTGGCCGCCAGGGGTCGCAATCTCGCCCGATCGCTCAACTGCACCGCCTGTCACGCCATCGACGGCAACGGAGCCGCCATCCACGCTTACTACTGGAAGCCGGCGGGTGACGAACTCCACTTTCAGGCTGCCGAGGCTCCGCCACGTCTTCCCGGTCAGGGGGCGCGCGTGACGGCTCAGTGGACCTATCAGTACATGCGCGACGTCACAACGATCCGACCGTGGCTGAGCGTGCGAATGCCAAGCTTCAACCTCAGCACCGAGCAAACCACGCTGCTGACCGAGTATTTCTCCGCCGTCAGCGGCGAACAGTCGAGGTGGCTCGGTAAGAAGCTGGCAGCTATCAAGAAGGGAGCCTCGCCGGGCCAAAATTCGCCGGGCCGAGACTCGCTGGGGCAAGATTCGCCGGGCCAAAATTCGCCGGGCCGAGATTCGCCGGGCCGAGATTCCCATCTCGGCCCTCTTTCCGCCGCATCAGTTTCGCTGGGCCGAGATTCCCATCTCGGCCCTCTTTCCGCCGCATCAGTTTCGCTGGGCCGA
>DAOOIV010000042.1:0-4528 GCA_035384605.1 Phycisphaerae bacterium | reverse complement strand
GATTCCCATCTCGGCCCTCTTTCCGCCGCATCAGTTCCTGACCGCATTCCCTCCGTCGCCGATGTGCTTTTCCCAACCAGCGGTCGAGACACGACCGAGTGGGAAAATGCCGTGACGGCCGTCGATCGGCTGCGGCGTTTCGCATTGTCGCACGGCGCGATACCGGCCCAGTGGCTGGATCCTCGTGAAACAGACCGCTCCACCTTCGCAAGAGCCTGTGATCAAGCACTCGCCGACGCTGGATTCCTGCAACAGGTGTACTCGATCGACCACCCGTTCCTCGATACCCCTGCCGAGACGGCCACAGATGACCAGGTCGCCGACGGTCAGACGCTCTTTCAGGAGTTGCAGTGCCTCCAGTGCCATGTGTTCGGCAGCCCCGCCGTGCCGGGAGCCAATGCCCATCCAACCGCCCCCGATCTGCAGCGGGCAAATCGACGCTTGCGACGGCCCTGGGTGTCGATGTGGCTGCGCAACCCACGACGCATACAACCCGGAACGCGGATGCCCGGCTTCTTCGGCGACGGCCAGGCAAGTGCCTTCGCTGATTACCCGCCGGAGGACCGAGCCGGCTTGCAGCGCCGCCTGCACGACAAATCGCTTCTCGACGACGGCCCGGCGCAGATTCAGGCCATCATCGCCTTCGTGTATGATGCCTCGTCGCGGCAGGTCGACGTCGTCCGCGAGGCGCAGACACAACCTGCCGACAACTGAGAAACCATTCGATCCTGGCGATGGAGCAAACCATGACAGCAAGATCTATCCTTCCGGCAATTTCCGTCCTGCTCACCTCAAGCGCTGCCACCCAAGCGGCAACACCGATGACCTTTGACACCGCCGACTCCGTGAAGTCCTGGACCTTCAGCAACGGTCCGGAGTTCCCCGGAGCAACAGGAAGAATCGAATGGGACGCCGGCAACGGCCACGACAAAGCCGGCTGCCTCAGGCTGTCCTTCTCGTTCGAGGGTGGCGGCAACTACATCCAGGCGGGCTGCCTGCTGCCCAGGGAGAATGACTTCAAGACCGCGCGGCTGTGGCTCAAAAAGCCGGCCGGCAACCGCGTCACATTCCGCGGCATCGACTCCTCCTCGCAAACGTTCCAGAAGTCCGTGGACTTCAGCTTTGATGATTGGCAACAGTTTGAGCTGGATTTGACGCGATGGACTTCGTCCTTCGGCGGCGCGAACGACCAGAAAGTCCACTGGCCGATGCGGGGCTTTGCCGTGCTGATCGAAAACACGGCCACGGGGAAGGAAGGATCGCTGCTGGTTGACGATCTCTCGTTCGCTGCTGATGCTCCATCGCCGACAGAAACGGTTACGGCATACACCGCGTGGAATCAGCATTCGAGCATTGGCTTCAGAGCCGACGGCGGACCGGGCAATGCGTTCGACAAAGGCACGTGGAACTACACCTTCTCCGGCCAGTCGAGCCCATCGATCCACACCGAGTTCTCACTCTTGGGTCGGCCTGCCGGCATGAAGCTTTTCTTTGAGAGCGATGCCTCCGGCCACGAGGTCGTCGTCACCCTGGGCTCCCATTTTCAGAACTTCCGCAAGCAGGTCGGCCGCCTGACCGAGAAGGGACCGCAGATCATCGACGTGCCGCTGGGCAACCTGGAAGGCTGGGAGTATTTCGGCGGCGAGAACAACGGCCAACCCCAATTCCCATTGCGGATCACACAGATCGCACTCAAACGCACCGAGGGCGGCCCGGAAAAGGGCACCATCCGACTGGAAAGGATCGACGCACAAACCCCTCTGCCGGCCGATCAGAAAGTCGTGTTGTTGCCAGACGTCAAGCAAACGGGCAACCGGACTCTCTTCAAGGTGGAGATCCAGAACTTGCGAAAGACCCAAGCCCAGGGAGAGCTTGTGGGCCGGTTCAGAATGGGAAATGGCGTCGACAGCGACATCCGAAAAGTCACTCTGCCCGCGAACGGGGCCGCTCCGACCATCATCGAATTGGAGCCTCGCGCCATCGGCAACTTCAACGTAGTCGAGGGTACCTTCTGGTGGGTTGAAGGCGACAGCATCAGCAGTCCGGCATCCATCGGAGCAAGCACGGTGCCGACTGAAGCCGGATCCACCGCTCTCGACCCGTCCAGCCCGTTCGGCGTCGGCCTTTATCTGTACCGCTGGCACGGCCACCCGCAAGCCAAGGAGAAGATGAACGAGTTGGCGACGCTGGCCCGACACGCCGGGGTGAAGTGGACTCGTGAAGAGATCGACTGGCACCGCACCGAGCCGAAGAAAGGCGAATTCGACTGGAAGTTCTACGACGACCTGGTCGACGTCGCCCATGCCAACGGCATCAGCATCTATGGTCTGCTCTGCTACTGGTCGTACTACTCCCAGAAAGACACGCCGGAAGGTGTCGAGGAGTATTGCCAGTGGACCCGGCAGGTCGTTCGCCGCTACAAGGACCGGATCAAACACTGGGAGATCTGGAACGAACCGAACATCTTCTTCTGGTCCGGACCGAAAGAGCTTTACTTCAGCATGCTGGCAAAGGCATACGATGCAATCAAGGCCGAAGACCCCGAGGCGCAGGTGCTCGGCTGCTCGACGGCGGGCATCGACGTCGACTTCATCAAGCAAGCCATGGCCGCCGGGGCCAACTTCGACGCGCTGACCATCCACCCCTACCGCGGTGAATTGAATGACCTGCAGTTCATTAAGGAGCTGCGCGACGTGAAAGAACTGGTGGGCGGACGCCCGGTGTGGATCACCGAGATGGGCTGGCCCAGCGACCGGTTCGGCGGCACAACCGAGCGCCGGCAGGCGTCCTTCGTCGCCCGCACGTATCTGACTTCCGTGGCCGGCGGAGCGGTCGCCAATGTCTCCTGGTACGACTTCCGCAACGATGGCAACGACCCCTATTACAACGAGTTCAACTTCGGCATGGTGCGAAATGACCTGCGGCCCAAACCGGCTTACCAGGCCTTGGCAACCATCGCCAACACGCTGGCGGGGATGAAGGTAACCGAACATATCGACCTTGGACCCGATGCCTACGCTTTTCGATTCAGCGACGGCAAACGAGACGTCGTGGCCGCCTGCGCACCGCAAGCCGGCCGCCTGCTGGCCTGGCGGGGAGAACAGCACCCCACGGTGATCAATACCTTCGGTGAGAAAGCCGCCTGCGTCGCCGCCGAAGGCCTGTCCATCACCACGCTGGAAAGCGGCATGCCTGTCTACATCCGCGGGCAGGCCGGTTTCGAGTTCCAGCCGGCTGAGCTCCCGATCAAGCTCTCTGTCGATCGATCAACGGTCCGCCCAGGCCAGACGGTGACCATCCGCGTCGAGCCAAAAGCCTCTGTCGCCCCATCGTCGATCTGGCTCCCGCTCTGGGACGAGCCCGCGCCCGCTCCCGATGCCGAGGGCACCTATCATCTGACAATCCCAAAGGGAGCCGCGCCAGGCGACACCGAATTGATGTTGGAAATCGGCTGGAACAAACTGCATCTACTCTGGCCGCTGAAGCTCTCGGTACAACCGAACGTGCTGCGAGTGTAGCCTGTGCACGCCCCCGTCTTCGCCGGGTGCGACGGCAGTCTTCGCCATGAAGGCGGTGCTGCGGCGGACTGAGCTGCCCGGCGGCCCTCTCTCCCCGAGCGCCGGACCCTCACTGGCCGTCCGGCGTCACCAGGTACACCTGGTCATGTTCGTGAGCGTGTTCGGCGACCTGAATGCCGATGCTGTCGCCCACTTTGGCACACTCGACGGGTGCATGCTCGATCTGCATCGAGTCAATGCGCTGCGTGAAATCCGAGGTGTGCCCCTTGATATGAATCGTATCGCCGACGCGAAGTTCGCCATTGGTGATTTCGATGGCCGCAACACGCGGCTTGCCGAAATAGTGGGTTACCTTGCCGACCAGTTGTTCCGACATAACGGGCCTCCTTAATAAAGACCTCTCGAAATGACGTGAAGCATTGTACCGGAGCTGGCCGGAAGACAAAAGCTGGTCCGGAGACGTCCGTAACACTCGCGCCCGTGATAGTCTGGGCGGCTCTCTCAGAACCTCAAGCGCAAGCATGGGGCCTCTGACCGCCCTTCGAAAGTCGGCAGGGGGCAAGCTGGACCACAAAACGGCCGCATCACAAGCGGCCCGTACGGTCGCCGTTCTGAAATAGCCCCAAAGGCGTTTCCGCCCCCATGTGTCACGGACCCCGTCGGCACGGCCTCGTGCCAATCGCCTTCTTGCACCCCCCACTGAGTGCCGCAATCCGAAACCCCCGCGGAAGGCTGACAAGTAGTAAGAGCTATCAGCTACGCCCTCATAGCCGGGCCCGTGACAGAAGCGGCGGCATTCCCTCGCGGCTGACCCGGTTGTCGTGGACGCAGGCCGAAAGCAGAGCGCTTCAGCGGTCTTTCCCGAAGAACAGATAGGCCGCCTCTGGCGGGCAAACCCGCTGAAGGGCTTTGATCGCCCAACCTGGACCGGTCGGCATGCCCGCCCAGACTGTCACGCACCCCTCATCGCCTCACCGTCCCCGCTCCGCTTCCGCCCCGTTTCTCGGAAC
>DAOOIV010000041.1 GCA_035384605.1 Phycisphaerae bacterium | reverse complement strand
AGAAGGGTCCCAGATGGGAATCTGGGACCAGCGGGTCAGAGCCCCGCCAAGTCGCATCGACGAAGCAGGGCGCCGACCTGCCGCCGTCTTGACCGCCCCCCCCGCGCCACACAAACCCAACATCAAGCACATCCGCAATTCTCCGCCGCAATCAGTGTCCACCTGCGGCCCCCTTCCGGCCGTCGCGACTAATCGCTGGACTTTGACCTTCTTCCTGTCGAGCAGAAACCCCCGGCCGTGCTTGAGGACCGTCAGTGTGTGCGTCGATGCGGTGATTCCAGTTCGTCGCGCTTGCCGACCGAACGGTCACGAAGCCGGCACGCCCCTCGGTTCGGGCAGATTGACGACCCGGCGGACTGTCTCGGCGATCTGCCGGTGGCCGTCGTCGGACAGGTGCAGGCCGTCGAGCGTGCCGCGTGCCGAGCCGATCACGTCGGACAGGATGCGCTTGGGGATCAGGGCGACGTCGAACTCTGACGCCAGCCGACGCTGAATGCGTCCGTACTTGTTAAAGAAAGGAGGAAGAGGTAGTTCAAACATGACCAGCCGGCGGGAATCGCCGCTCAGCGTCTCAAGAAGTCGGCGAAGATCATTTTCAAAAACGTGCCCGGGCGTTCCCCCGAGAAGGTCATTGCCGCCAATCTCGATCACGATGATGGCCGGGCCCGGCGGCACGCGCTTGGCTTGCTCCATGGCGGTGCCGGCCGTCGCCCCGGCGGCCGACAGGTCCACGATCTCCACGGGCACGCCCGCCGCAAGCACCTTGGGCCATGTCATCTCCTCGGTCCCCATGCCCGCGCTGAGCGAGTCGCCGATGACGTACACTTTTTCCTGTCCTTGCGGTTCGAGCTTCGGCAGCAGCCGGTGCGGAATCTCCATCCCAGCCGCGGCAAGACAGAACAGCAGCGAGCCGATCCGCAGAGCAATCCCGACTTCGCGCTTCAGCATGGGCTCCGACTGATGGATGAGCCACGCGACGATCGTGATGAACCACAGACCATAGAACCATATGGGAGCGGGTGTAGCGGAAAGAAGAATAAACAAGACCCCCATGATCAGAAGGACGCGAGCCGCCAGAACGATGCGAATTCGTCTTGAAGGTTTGCGTTTCTTGCCGGCCGCCAGCACGAGCAGCCCGATGATGACGAGCGCTATTCCCAGGAAGTACGCCCGCCCGTCGGCGAAGAATAAGGCTATGCGCATGGTCAGCATCTTGTCCTGTCCGCCACGAGAGGCCACGTGACTCGGCTACCGCCGCTGTCAGTTGGACCGCCGGCCGCGAACCTGTGAGAGGCCCTTTCGACGGCAGGTCGCGGACGCAAACAGACTTTGCCCGCGCCGACTTCCTGTCGTGTATCGGCTCAGGCACTTGCCGCACTATACGGTCGTTTCCTGCCGAACGCCAGTGTGGACGCCCGACAGGATCAGCGCTACAATCGCCGGTCGCCGTTTCGGACGGCACGGTCGGCCTTGCGGCGGGCAGGCCATGATTCCCGATGCGGCGCCCGCCCTGAAGCAGAGTATGCCACGCGATTCATGCCCGTCATCGGACCGGCAAGGCAAGACACCGGCCCAGACCGAGGCTTTGCGGTGTAGCGCGGTCCGGCCGTTGGGAGGTGATTATGGTTGAGAAGATCATCATCATTGGTTCCGGGCCTGCGGCGTGGACGGCCGCGATTTACGCCGCCCGGGCGAACCTCAAGCCCTTGGTCTTCGCTGGCCGCCCCAAGCAGACTCCCTCGACCGTTTTGCCGGGCGGTCAGCTCATGCTGACCACTGAGATCGAAAACTTCCCCGGCTTTCCGGAACGGATCACCGGGCCGCAACTCATGGCTCGGATGGAACAGCAGGCCGTTCGTTTCGGCGCACGGATTCAGACCGACAACGGCCAGAACCCCGATGTCTCCAACCCCGACGACGGCCACTCCTACTCCTACCACGACGTCACCAAGGTTGACCTGTCGGCACGCCCCTTCAAGGTCTGGGGCGAGGACGCCACGATGATCGAAACGCACAGCCTGATCGTCGCCACCGGCGCCACCGCCAACTGGCTGGGCCTGCCCAACGAACAACGGCTGGCCCGCAGCGGCGGCGGCGTCAGCGCCTGCGCCGTCTGCGACGGAGCCCTGCCGGTGTTCCGCAACAAGGAACTCGCCGTCGTCGGCGGCGGCGATTCGGCGGTCGAGGAAGCCACCTACCTGACCAAATTCGCCTCGAAGGTGTTCATGATCCATCGCCGCGATCAGCTCCGCGCCAGCAAGATCATGCAGAAGCGGGTCTTCGATAACCCCAAGATCGAAGTGCTCTGGAACAAGATTCCCGTTGACGTGCTCGGCGACAAGTTGATCACCGGCGTCCGGCTCAAGGACACCAAGACCGGCGAGGTCAGCGATCTGCCGGTTGGCGGGCTGTTCGTGGCGATCGGACACACCCCCGCAACGGCTTTCCTCGAGGGGCAGCTCGAACTCGACCAGAAAGGCTACGTCAAGCTCAAGGATGCCTACCGGACGACGACCAGCGTGGACGGCGTCTTTGCCGCCGGCGACGTCGTCGACAGCGTTTACCGACAGGCCATCACCGCCGCCGGCATGGGCTGCAAGGCGGCCATCGATGCCGAGCGATGGCTGGCCGAGCAGGGCATCGAGTAGAACAGAACCTTGGAGCCGCGCCGGATGGATCGGGGCGCGATGGCCGACTGCATCGCGTCATCATTCTCGTTTTCTTGGCTCGGCCATCAGCACCGCAATCCGGTACACCCATGCATCGGCCGTCCACTCAAAGGTCGGTTGCGTTGCCTGGACAACCGGCCGTGAGGACTGCGCAAGACCTTTGCCTATCGGGGAGAGGTGCACGACGATCTCGCGGCTGATGCGGTCCTCGCGGGCATAGAAGTTACTGAGAGCCGTCCATTCCGGCTCACCCGGCAGCCGATCGTCGATCACCAGAACCGAATCCTTCCGCAGCAGCAGCGACTCGGGATCGACTTCGCCGATGACCAGCGGGTAGCGCGGCGAATTGCCGCGCGGGTTTGACGGGCTGATGTTGCCGATCCAGCAGATGCGCCCGCTGCTGTGCCCCAAAAGCTGGCTGCACGAACTCGGGGAGTGAAAGGACTCGCCGTTGTCGTACGTCCACGGCTTGGGTGGCGACCAACTTCGGCCGTGGTCGGTGGACACCGCATACCATCGGTAGCCGGGCAGTTCCGGTTTGCGGTCATTGCTGCCGCGGAGCACCATCAAAATGCGGCCGTCAGGCGCCTCGATAATCGTCGGTTCGAGCATGCCGCGGGTCGAACGGGTCGCGTCGCCCTTCACCAGCTTGGACAACTCCCAGTCGAGAATGCCCGAGTCGTTCCATCGGGCGATCAGCACGGCAGAATCGTGATAGGTGTACCCGCCGCCGGGGTTGTAGTATTCGCCGTCGGGGCCGATCGGGGTGATCTGGATCGGCTGGAGGATTTCTCCCGTCCGGATTCTGATCGGCACGCAGGCGGTGTCGCCGATCATCGCCGAGTTCTTTCCGACCCAGACGTTCGGCAGAGGATGCTCGTGAGAATACTCCGTCCCTTTGTGGACAATCGGCCCCTCGTGGTAGTTCGTCTTCCCGCCGTCGCGGCTCAGGGCATAGTGCAGCGTCCAGTACTTCATGCCCTCGAGCGGATTATCCGTCGGCAGGATCGCCTCCTGAAACACCGTGACGAGCACGTCCCGTGTCGGATCGACGAACCCGGGTTTCATGGCCCGCCGGCGCGTGCCGCCGGGAGCGGATTCGTTTGTCACCGGTGCGGAGACGGAATGGGCCGACGAGGGCGTCGGCCCCACTGCGCCGCCGGATACTCGCTCGTTCGTGACCAGCATCGCGGGCGTTGACCATGTCCGCCCGTTGTCGTGGGAGAACCGCTGATACGCGATGTCCGCCTTGTCGCTCTTCGTCTGCTCGGAGTACCGGCTGATCATCTCCTGGCCTTCGCTGCGAACATAGAAGGCCTGGGCCACCACCCTCACGCCCGGCCGGCCGGGAATGAACACCTCCTTGCCGACGAGCTTGAATGCCGGACCGGCCTTGCCAAACACGGCCGGTGCACAAACGGCAATGAGCATCAAGCCAAATAAGGCGTGGCGTAAACGCGTTCTTCGGACAAGGAAAACACTGTTCATGTGTTGATGTCCCGTTCTTGAATGTGCAGAAATCGGCCGCCTTCGCCATTGTCGGCTATAATAGCGCCGCCTCGTCCGACTGCATAGCCGGACTCAGCCGTTGGGTGTCCTTGCGGGATAGGAGAGTATCCGCTTGAAGACTGATCGCACCGCCAAGCTGCCGCCGTTCTTCACCCATCCGATCGGGTCGCTGCCACGGCCGAAGGCCCTGCTCAGCGTCCTGGACCGCCGCAAGCAGATGGATCCGGGGCGCCTGGCCCGCGTCATGGACGACTTCGTGCTGTTTGCCATCCGGCTTCAGGAAGAGGCCGGCATGGACGTGGTCAGCGACGGCGAGTGGCGGCGCGAACAGTACATTCGCGAGCTGCTGGGACGGATCGGCGGTTTCGAGAAATGTCGTCGGTACGAGCATCAAGGCGAAGTGAAGTACACCGACGTTGTCGTCCGCCGTATCGCCGCCACGGAGCCGGTCTTCGCCGAGGATGCGGCTTTCCTGGCCGGTCACACCGAGCGGGTGACCAAGTTCGCCCTGCCCAGCCCGTTCCTGATCGCCTTGCGCTACTGGCACGCCGATCACAGCCGCGAGGCCTACCCGACCATGGAGCACTTTCTTGAACACCTGACCGAGATCTTGGCTCGCGAGGCACGGGCGCTGGTGCAGGCCGGTATCGACATCGTGCAGATCGACGATCCCGCGCTGGTGTACTTCTGCGACCGGGATCTCATGGCCGGGATCAGTTCGCACGACGAGCGTCTGCGGCGGGCATGGAACCCGGAGAAAGAGCTCCCCATGGCGATCGCGGCCATCAACCGCGTGGTCGAGAACCTCCGCGCCGAGACTCACTTGCATTGCTGCCACAGCGTCTACAAGCGGCGCAGCGACGTGACCGGCAACTACAAGCCGCTTCTGCCGGCCTTCAAGGATTTGAAGGTTGACCGCGTTAACCTCGAGTTCGCCTACAAGGACACAGGCGACATCAGCGACCTCAAGCTCCTGCCTTCACACCTGTCCGTTGGAATGGGCGTCGTCGACGTGCGAGGCGAACAGATTCCAACGGTGGAGCAGATCGAATCCCTCGCGGCCGCCGGGGCGGAGATCCTCAGTCCCAATCGCATCGCCTTGAATCCCGACTGCGGTTTCGCTCCCGAGGCCGTCGAGCCGCCGACGATCGACGAGGCGTTCGAGAAACTGTCGCACTTGGTCGCCGCCGCCACGCGACTGCGAGAGCGCTTGTCTTCGACCAAGCCACGGGTATGAGGCTAACGGCTGACTGACAGCCAGGAACCAATGGCTCTTAAGAACACGTTTCACATGGGTAGGGCACGGTCGGAGCCGCCGGAGGCGGCGAAGACCTGCCCGCCCGAGCTCAACAATATGGCAGGTCTCGGTCGCCCCGGCGACCTCGCCGCCGCCCTGCCGAATGCTCGCTGACAGCCAGGAACCAATGGCTCTTAAGAACACGTTTCACATGGGTAGGGCACGGTCGGAGCCGCCGGAGGCGGCGAAGACCTGCCAGCCCGAGCTTCACATATGCTCTGATACGCTTAATCTGCTGGGAGCCGGAAAGAGGAGCACCGCCACCGATCATCAATGATCGTCCGTCACAGGCAAGAGCTCCTTGATCGGAACTTCCATCTCCATCGCCCCGACCGAGACGACGGCCATCTGCTTGTGCAGGAGCATGCGGACGATGGTGCCCTCGCGGTCGAAGCGCCGGACGAGCACGCGGTGGCCGGGCTGGAGCGAAAGAATCATTGCGACCCAACGTTCGAAGCGGGCCTGCTGCTCTTCGAGTTCGCGACGGGCGTTTTCGGCGGCTGCCTGCTGCTTTTCCGCTTCGACACGAGCGGCTTCGGATTGCTGCCGTGCCAGCTCCGCCAGGCGGCGCGACTGCAACGTGCCGGCAATCGCGCGGCTGAGCTGCTGATGCGAGTCGGCCAGGAAGGCCCGAGCCGCCTTGACGATGTGCGGCGGCAGGCCCAGTCGTGAGGCGATATTGATGGCGTTGCTGTTACCCGGCTCGCCGATCAGCAGGCGGTACGTCGGCCGTAACGTCTGGGCGTCGAAGTCCACACAGGCGTTTTCCGCGCGGGGCTCCGTATACGCCAGGCTCTTCAGCACTCCCAGATGAGTGGTCACCAGGGCCGGACACTTGCGTTTGAGCAGCTCAGCCACAATGGCTCGCCCCAGGGCGGCGCCCTCCTCCGGGTCGGTGCCCGCGCCGAGCTCATCGATGAGCATCAGCGTACCCGGCCGTGCGTGTTTGATCATGGCCATCACCCGCGAGATATGGGAGCTGAAAGTGCTGAGCGACTGCTGAAGGCTCTGTTCGTCTCCGATGTCCACCAGAATATCGTGATAGATCGGCACGCGGCTTCCCTCGGCCGCGGGTATGGGCAGGCCCGCCTGGGCCATCGTGCAGGCCAGTGCGACTGTCTTGAGAACCACGGTCTTGCCGCCGGTGTTCGGTCCGGTGATGATCAGGATGTCAAAATCATCCCCAAGGCGAATATCGATCGGTACGACCTCGCGCTTTTCGCCGCGGCCCGCCGCCTGTTTTTGCATCTCGACCAGCAGGAGATGCCTTGCCTGCCGAAGTCGCAGCGAGCCGTCGTTGGAGATCTGCGGAATGTGCAGGTCGTAGGATCGGGCAAACCGCGCCTTGGCCGCGATCAGGTCCAGGATGGCCAGGGCATCCAGAGTCTTGAGGATTTCCACGCTGTTGAGGTGCAACTGGTGTGTCAGGTTCCAGAGCAGGCGGCTGATCTCTGTTTGCTCGTCGTTCTTGAGGGTGATGATCCGGTTGTTCAGTTCGACGGCCTCGGCCGGCTCGACAAACAGCGTGGCCCCCGAATCGGAGCTGCGGTGCACGATACCCGGTACCCGCCCGCGGTGCTCGGCCGCCAGCGGCAGGACAAGTCGATCTTCGTGAAAAGTGGCATTGGCGTACCGCAGCCAGCGGGTCACATGCCGGTCGCGAAGGATGCGGTCGAATACGTGCCCGATGCTGATGCGGGCATTGGCAATCTCCGTCCGAATGGCCCGGAGCTTGGCACTGGCGTCGTCGCGAACCTCGCCGCTGCCGTCAATAACTCGATGGATGACGTCCGCGATGGCCTGGAAGTCGCCGATCTTGTCGCAGACTCGCCGCAGTTCGCCGGATGCCGAGCTCAGCTTGTCGCCCCAGCGGACGATCCGGTGAGTCGCCTCGAGCGTCTCGGCAACGGTGGCGAACTCAGCCGGCTCCGGCAGGTGGGGGGGAATGGCCGAACGGACGATTTCCCGAACATCCCGAACGCCCCCAAACGGCGGGAGTCCGATCGTGGCGCTCGCCTCGATCATCTCCTCGATCTGCCGGAGCCATTGCCGAACAAGGTCCTCCCGCACGACGGGTCTTACCTTCGAGACCATTGCCCGTCCCAGCGCGCAGCTCGCATGTTCTGCCAGGATCTGACGAACACGATCGAAATCAATCTTCTCCAGCGTGTGCGTGTCCACAGCCGCATTCTACGAAACGGGCAGGCGGCCACAAAGTCGCTCGACCGGATGCTCCAGACCGCCGGGCCGCACGGCAGTACTGGCAGGGCCGTTCTGAAGCCTTGCTTCGATCCAGCCCCGGCTCCCCGACCCGCCGCAAGACGGATGGAACCCCGGCGCCAAGTGGCCGCTGGGAGATCCTTTGGTGACTTCAATATACGCTCTCGACTGGCGGGCATGTCGGCGGCCTGATGCCCCAAGATCCGTCTCCATGCGCATCTTTTGCCCGTTTGCCGGCGATTCTTGCGCGATTTTGAAAGGTCCGAGAATCCTTGCCTTCCGCGCCGAAAACATCTGAAGAGCCCACCGACCGGACGTCGATACATACGCAGCATATTATCGGAACAGGCCTGCCAGGATGGCGGCGGATTTAAGTCGAACGGTGTTGCTGAGGAACCGATAAGAAGCCCGATCACTCTCTTCTCGATGGGAACTGGATCGGGACAGTCATGGGCATGCCAATCAACACACGGGCCAGAATGGTTCGCCGAGGTCGCGGGGCAGTATGTGCGGCTATCATCACCACGTGCCTCGTGGGATGCACCTGCTTCGAGAAGGCTAAGGAGGAGAGCGAACGACCGCTTCCTCCTCCGCCACCCGAGCCGGCCATGCCCGCGGCCCAGGACGCCCAGATCACCCTCTTCGGCGAACTCCCCGAGTTGGCCCGCTTACCCTTCCATCCCAGGGCCAACGCCCCGATGAAGCAGCACTCCTTCACCGCCGAGGGAGCGGATTTCGACGTCGACGTTTCACCGGATGGAAAGAATCTGGTATTCGCCTCAACCCGGCATTCCACGCAGGCCGACCTCTATATGAAGACGGTCGACGGTGTGGCCGTCACCCAGCTCACTTCCGATCCGGCGCCCGACGTTCAGCCCTGTTTCAGCCCCGACGGCAAGAGCATTGTTTTCGCGAGCAATCGTTCTGGCAACTGGGACCTTTGGCTCATCGGTACCGACAACGGCCAGGCAACGCAACTGACCCGATCACCCTGGCACGAGATTCACCCCTCGTTCTCACCCGACGGCCGGCAAGTAGTGTACTGCATGTTCAACGTCCGGGCCGAGCAATGGGAATTGTGGATCCTTCAACTTGATCGCCCCGATGCGCGGCGAATGATCGGCGTGGGCCTCTTCCCGCGGTGGAGCCCCAAAGGCGACAGCATTCTTTACCAGCGCGCACGCCAGCGCGGCGGCAGATGGTTCAGCATCTGGCGAATCGACCTTCAGGACGGCGAACCGCGATTCCCGATCGAATTGGCGGCCAGTTCGCAGATGGCCTTCATTCAGCCGACCTGGAGCCCGGATGGCGATTGGGTGGCATATGGAACTGCTCTGCCACAGCCGGTCCCGGCTGATCCCGCCGCCGGACCCCTGCCCCCTGCTTCGCGAGGCGACATCTGGATCATGCGGGCCGACGGAACCGGACCCCGGCAACTGACCGACGGCCAGGGGGCACACTTCGGGCCCTGCTGGGCGGCGGACGGTCGCGTCTACTTCACCAGCCGTCAGAGCGGTTCCGAGAATATCTGGTCAGTCCTTGCAGAGGCGGTCGCGATGCCCCAAACCCCGCTGGCGGCGGATGATAGCGCTGCCGCGCCCGCGGGTGCCCACAGCGCCGTCGTGCCCGCCGGCAACCCGCGGGGAGGATAAGCAAATGGAGGAGAAGCGAATAAAGGGTTTTTGGGAACCAGGCGTTTAAGCTGGTCCCGAAAAGAGCCGAACTACGAACTAGAAATGTCTCGGGCCTGTGTTACCGAGCCGCAGAAGCTGACCCGGGACCGGTGCGGGCGAGCCGCAGTCGCCGTCGGGCCGCGCTGCACCATACGGAAAGGGTGCTCGATCAGGGATGATCGCCGTGGAAAGCCATAGGGTCGTCCGAGAGCCCCGGCGAGACCCTCGCCGGAACCGCGAGAACGCATGGGGGTATAGATCCAGATACTTCCTCATTCTTGCGATGCTTGGGGCGGGCTGTTCGGCAGCCCGGCAACCCATGGAACAAGAGGCCGAGCCGGCGTTGTACCTCCCCGAAGAGGTGCGCATCGCGGTGGCTCCGGCGCTGAATCATAGCGGCGGCGCGGAGTTCGATCCGGCCAGGGTGGGCGACTTGATGGCCTCCGAGCTGTCGGGACTGGAGGGGGTGAAAGTCGTCGGCGTCAGCCGTGTGTTGGCGGTTCTGGCGGAGCAGGGTGATGTCCGGATCCGGTCTCCCGAACATGCGTTGGAGGTGTGCGAGCGACTCGGAGTCGACGCGATTCTGGTCTTCGCGGTTACCGAGTACGACGCGTACACCCCCGTGGTCGGCCTGGCGGCTCAGCTTTACGGGCCGTGGCGGCCCGAGTGGCCGCAAGGCGGACTGGACCCCGTTGCCGCATCCCGCGCGGCCCGCCCTTTTCCGGTGCCACAGGGTTTCGGGGGCATCCGACCGCAAGCCCAGGTGCAGCGCACGTTCAACGCCGCTCATGAAGCCGTCCAGCGCGACGTCCAGCGCTACGCCCATTCACGGTCGGCAACCGCAGGCCCGCTCGGATGGAAAAGATACCTCGCGAGCCAGGAGGCGTACCTGAGATATTGCTGCTTCACCCTGGCCCGCGAATTGTTGTTGCAGAGGATGGAGAACAAGTCGGCAGCGGCCGTTGCCGCCGCCGGGGAGACGGGACAATGAACCATGTTCGGCAGCTCTCGTTGGTGAAAGGCAACCACCGGTACGTGTTCCGCTACAAGGCCGGGGAGGAGCCGTCCATCATCGCGGTGTTCGCCTCGATGGCGGCGGACCCGGAACACGATTTCGATTGGTTCGACGCTGCCGTTCTTTCGTACCAGATGGGTCGAAGACTCGAGATGGATCTCGAGAAAACGCCGGCTTGAGGTCGCTGGTTCGGATGCGAGCGAACGGCCACAGAGCCAGGTTGATAAACGCAGGCAATCGCCGCCGGTGCTAGAAAGTCATGAGTGAAACGACCTTGATCGATGAATTCCTTAATTACCTTCGTTTTGAGCGGCACTTCTCTCCGCATACCGCCAAATGCTACGCAGCCGATCTGCACCAGTTCGTGGAGTTCCTTGGCGGCCCGGCGGACTTTCAGGGCTCAACCCCCCCCTCCACAACGACTGGGCAGCCTCCGGCCGGCGGAGCAGCCCCTGCCGCGCCGACACGCGCCCAGGTTGACACCCGTGAAGTCCTCAAAGGCGTCCAGACCGAGGACGTGCGGAGGTTCCTGGCCTTCCTGACCGACCGCGAGTACTCAAAGAGCACGACCGCCAGGAAGCTGGCCACCTTGCGCAGCTTCTACAAGTTCTGCCTAAAGCGCGGTTATGTCTCGGCCAACCCGCTTTCGGCCATCCGTACGCCGAAGCAGGAGAAGCGCCTGCCGAAGTTCCTCGAGGAGGACGAGGTCCGCAAGCTCCTTGAGACCCCCGACGTGTCCACGCTGCTTGGCGCACGCGACCGCGCCATGCTGGAGACCATGTACTCCACCGGGGTTCGCGTAAGCGAACTGGTCGACCTCAATATCGAGGATGTGGATACCGCCAACGAGTGCTTGCACATCCACGGCAAGGGAAAGAAAGAGCGGCTCACGCCGATCTCGCCCACCGCCCTGGCCTGGATCAAACACTATATGGACATGCGCCGGGCCGACCCGCGAGCGTCGACCTTCGACCAGAAGCCCGTGTTCGTCAACAAGCACGGGAAACGCCTCAGCACTCGAAGCGTGCGCCGCAAACTCGACAAGTACCTGTCCATCTGCGGCCTGGACCCGTCCATCAGCCCCCACACGCTGCGGCACAGCTTCGCGACCCACATGCTTAACCGCGGCGCCGACCTGCGCGCGGTCCAGGAGCTGCTCGGTCATCAGTCTTTGTCCACCACCCAGATCTACACCCACGTGACCACCAGCCGAATGAAACAGGCATACGACAACGCTCATCCGAGGGCTTGAAACGGCACTGACGGCAATAGCACTGCGTTTGAAAACCAACGACAGCTTCGACCGAGAGGCACCCCTTGTCCGGGTGCCTCTCCTGTTTTCCAGTTGACTTTTCAGCATCTGAAAGCATTAGATTGGGTAGAGTGGCTGTGGATACGTCGCTCATACATAAGGAGCTTCGGCGTGAGCCGTAACTCGATGATTCATAAGCCATTGCACGCAGGGTAGTCGTCAGTGGAATAATAGTCATCATACATTCATCTTCCCGCCCGACGACTCATACATCCCCGTCCGCAGCCATTCGAATCGCGGCCACACCGCATCGCCCGCATTGCGGGCCGGGGTGACCGCAACAAAAGGACAAGAGCACAGGTTCGTCTCAGCCGTTCGGTCAGGGCCGTGCCGTGTGCCCGACCAGGGTCCGCGCGCCTGCCCGAACGTCACCGGAGCGTGCAACGACCGGCGAACGTCGCCGGTTCGTCTGCGGATAACTCGTGGTCTCAGCCGTCGGTCCGGCAGCCTCGGCCGGCGGCGGCGCCGGAGGTTGTCATCATGCAGCACGAGTGGCCGAGAGACGGCGGAAGAGCTGGACCCTGCGATCGACAATGTCCAGGCAGCCCGTTCTCATATTTCTCATACCCGATTCGATCCCTTCCGCCATCAAGCGGCAACCTCATGATGCACCGGACAAGCCGAAGGCGCGAACAGCATGTGCGAAAGCACAGGAGGTGTCATCATGAGGCGCAAGAACCGATGTGGTTTCACTCTCATTGAACTGCTGGTGGTGGTGTCGATTATCGCCCTGTTGATCGCGATTCTGCTGCCGAGCCTGACCATGGCCCGCGAATTGGCCAGGCGGGCAGCCTGCGCGGCCAATCTGAGCGGGATCGGCAAAGGTTTCTACACCTACGCGATGGACAACGGGGATTCTTGTCCGATTGCCGCCCCTAACTCGACGATGAATCCCAACCCGTCTCCGGTGGAGTACTACAACATGACCGGCAAGAACGGCGGCGCCGGAACTCTCGGCGACCCCGGCCGGCAGCCCAGCGGCAGCTATTGGGCCCAGTTGTCCACGACTCGGACCTTCTGGCTGCTGGTGAAGATCAACGGTACCTCGTCCCGTTCCTTCATCTGCCCGTCCAGCGGCGACGCGCCCGACAACGCCGAGAACCCGGCCGACTATTGGGATTTCATGGCTGCAAGCCCCGGGACGGACCAGCACCGCGGGTGGGCTGCCAACCGGAACAACGAGACCCATGTCAGCTACGGCACACAGGTTCCATACGGCTCCAAAGGCAGGCCGGGCATCGAAGCCGACCCGCGGATGGCCCTTGCCGCCGACAAGGGCCCATACGGCGGCGTATCGCTGGGTAATCCCCAGATCATTGCTCCGCCGCCGGGTATCGATTTGCGGAATGTCAGTCCCGACGAGTGCATGCCGTACAACTCCGGCAACCATGGCGGCCTGGGCAGCGGCCAGGGGCAAGTGGTGCTGTTCGTCGACAGCCACGCCGAGTTTCTGAACAAGCCGGTCGTCGGTGCGGCAATGGACAACATTTACACCGCCTGGAACCTGAACGGGAACCAGCCTGAGCCCACGTCGCGCTATTGCGGCAGGCGTCCATCGGCTGATCTGCCCTCGCTCGTTCCGGCAGCGGACAGCGACACGCTGATCTACCCGTGATCCGGGCCGACATCACCCCCCGGGAGGGTCGGCTCGGGCGGTCGGGCTATGGCCGGCGGGGGCAACCAGCCACCCGCCGGCTGCCCGGCCCGGCAGATGGCTGTCCTGCATTTGCCCGAGCATGCTCAGCCGGTATTGCCATCACGTGAACCGATATCTAAGCTGGCGACGAAAACCGGGGCCGGCTCGCTCGACGCCGCTGTCCGGACGGCATTGCCCGCAACCGCGGTTTCCCCGAGGGCAACGTATCGTCGACCTTCCGATGTCCCCGTGTTGGCTGAAACGCAGCCGGGATTGTGTGGCGTTTCCATTTGCCGCAGTTTTTGGAGATCTTTTTCAGTGACCAAGCACGAGAACTACCGGCGTTACGGCGACGCATCTCCGCTACCGCGTCGCCAGTTCGCCAGTGACAACTATGCCCCTGTTTGCCCTGAGGCTTGGGAGTCGATGGCCGCGGCCAACCGAGGCCACGCCCCCTCGTATGGTGAGGACGCGTGGACGCGCAAGGCCTGCGATCTGATCCGCGAGGCCTTCGAAACCGATTGCGAGGTCTTTTTCGTGTTTAACGGTACGGCAGCCAACTCGCTGACCATCGCCACTCTCTGCAAGCCGTACCACAGCGTCATCTGCCAGGACATGGCCCACGTCGAGACCGACGAGTGCGGCGCGCCCGAGTTCTTCTCCAGCGGCAGCAAGGTGCTGCACGTCCCCGGCAGGGACGGAAAGCTCGATCCCGCCGGCGTCGAGCACACCGTCAAGCGGCGAAGCGACATCCACTATCCCAAGCCGCACGCTCTCAGCATCACCCAGGCCACCGAACTGGGTACGGTCTATTCGGTCGAGGAACTGTGCGGGCTCGGCGACTTGGCCCGAACATTGGGCCTGAAGATTCACATGGACGGAGCCCGTCTGGCCAATGCGCTCGTGAGCCTTGCGGTCAGCCCGAAGGAAATCACCTGGAAGGTCGGCGTGGACGTGCTTTGCCTGGGCGCCACCAAGAACGGCGGATGCTTGGGCGAAGCAGTGGTCTTCTTCGATCGCAGCCTTGCGGATGAGTTCGACTATCGGTGCAAGCAGGCCGGCCAGCTTGCCTCCAAGATGCGTTTTCTGGCAGCGCACTGGATTGGCCTGCTGGAACACGGGACTTGGCTGCGACATGCTGAAAATGCCAATCGCTGCGCCCGCCGCTTGGAGGAGCAGCTTCGGCGGATACCGGGCGTGCGCATTATGTTTCCCTGCCAGGCGAATTCCGTCTTCGTCGAGATGTCGCCTGCCATGGTCGAGGCGCTCCACCAACGCGGCTGGCATTTCTACACCTTCATCGGCTGCGGCGGCGCCCGCCTGATGTGTTCGTGGGACACAACGGATGAAGACGTCGACGCCTTCGTTGCCGACGCTCGCGAAGTCGCGGCACAGTAGGGCCGATGCCATCCTCGGCTCACCCGCCCGGCTGGCAGGTCACGATCCGCGCACCGGCCGAGGTGCCGGACGATCGTCTTGACCGCCCGATCCTCCGTCGATACCTTGGTCCCTTAGTGCCGCCGATCGCCGCCTTCAGAGCGGCCGGCGGCCCTCCAATGAACCGGCCCAACGGCCAGAACCCGCAGGCCGTGGAACCGTAAGTCCATTGGAATCAGCAGCTTGGAGAGGTGCCGGAGTGGCTGATCGGGCAGCCTTGGAAAGGCTGTGTACGGCTTGTCTGTACCGGGGGTTCGAATCCCCCCCTCTCCGTTGATCTCCCTTCAAGAGTGGGCTTTGCGTATTGCAGGTGACGCTGCGCGTGGAATCTGCAAGCGTTTATAGCCTCCGTTTGCCGCACGGCCGCTTTTCCTCTGCCCGATGTGTTGGACAAGGCAGCAGGATGGGCCCCAAGCATGTTGAGACAGCCGATTCCCTCGCTTGCTCCGGGTTGTGCCCTCAGTTGCGATGCCGTCCGGCAGTAACCGCTTCCGTCATCTCTGTGCTGTGCAGACGCCGGCCAATCTCGCCGGCCTCGGCCGCCGTCAGCGTGAATGCGTTCCCCAGGCCGTGATGGCATCGCTGGCACACGCAAGACACCGGCACGCCCGCGCGGCCTTGTTCATCCAAGCGGACCCGTGTACCGTCAGCGGAAAGTATATCCGTCGGATCAAGGGCACTCGTATCGATATGCACCAAGTGACTTCGCGTATCGCCGATGGAGACGATTTCGCCCCTCGGCAGCTCGACGTCGCGGCACGACCCATTGCTCGCCACGAGCGGCATGTGGCAACTCTCGCATCGCACGGCCTCAACGTAGTCGCCCCACTGGAACACGTTGCCTTCATGGGACGCCGTGTCGAAATCGAGGTGGCAGTTGCCGCACGTGTTTCGCAATCCGTTTTCCCGATCGCGCAGAATGGAGGCGTGCGGGTTGTGGCAGAATGTGCAGGAGAAGCCTTGGTGGGGACTGGCGGCAAACTCCGCGTACTGCTGGCGGCCAAGGATGCATTTGCCTTCGACCGCGATCTCGGAAGGCTCGTCCTGGTTCACATGACACGTCGCGCAGATGCCGCCGCTGGAGTCCACCGTGAGTTTCCCGGCGGCCGGGTCCAGGAGATGACGGCTGCCCGGCCCGTGGCAGGCCTCGCACTGCACGCCGGCTTGCGACCATGTTCCTTCGATTCCCGGAAGGTTGCCCTGCCGCCGGCCTCCGTTCATGGCCAGTGATTCGGGACCGGTAGTATGGCATCGAAAACAGTCTTCGCCGAAAGGATGGGGCGCAACCTGCTCCGGCTTGAATGGGACGAAACCCGCGGGCAACAGAGCGGCGGGGTTGGCCAGATTGTATTGTGTGAACGTACCTGCGGTACCGTCCGTCAGGAGGAAGCCCGCGGTATCGACGAAGAGGGCCGACTTGGCGGACCCGCCGATGACGAAACTGATATCGGACCAGTCGAGACCCGCGGGCGGATTCGGAGCCTCGCCCAAGCCCGGCGTAGCGGGGTATTCGGGAGCGATGCCCTCGACCACCTTCAGGGCGTGGCTGTGACCATGTCGGGCATGGAGCGACCCTGGAGCCGGGTGACAGGCCGCGCAGGTTATGGCGCCGACGTACTCCGCCGGAATATCGTCGCCGTTGTTTGGGGGATCGTCCGGGGGCCAGACGATGCCCGGGTCGCACCCGGCAAGCGCAATCATCGCCATTAAACCGGCGACAAGCACCGTGCCAACCGAAGGGAGACCGGTCATACCACCACCCAGATGACTTGACCTGATGGGCGTTTTCCACATCGACACCCCAACAGTCACACCCAACAGCATAAACAGTGTCACACACGATGGCAAAGTCGCGGTAATAGTTCTGAGCAGTATCGACCTTGTGAATGGCTATGGCCGGGTGAAGGGCCCCATGGACGTCAAAACACTGGCATGTTACCAAGTTTGAACCGAAACGCCTACTGCAACACTGGTTTCAACCGGTGCTTATTCGCCGCTTGCCCCACAGCCTCGCTGCAACCTTCACCGTGGCGGTTTTCGACGAATGATTCGCGACCGGTGCATTGGGCTTGTCATCCGGTTGAGAAATCGCGTATCATGGCATATTGGAATGCAGCGGATGCGCTTACGCGACTCGGGGGGCAGCCGGACGGGGCGGCTGTTGATCCGCCAAAACAGTCGGAAGGAAAAGCACCGATGGTTTTCTTCATTCGTCTGCGCGCTGTTGTGGCGAAAACCTGTCTTGTTGTTGCCGCGGCGGTCTTGTGCCCGGCACAAATGTGTGTCGTCAGCGATGTCGACGTCGACGCAGACGGCTGGCCGGACAGTGTTGATCGGTGCCCTTTGGATCCGAACAAGAGGGCCCCCGGCTTTTGTGGCTGCGGGAGCCCAGAGACCGATACCGATGGAGACGGAGGACCGGATTGCATCGACCAATTCCCCGACGATCCTCTAAGTATCTACCATTATCACGACGTTGATGATGACGATGATGATTGTGGGTGCGGCGGCTCAGATAACAAGTGATACCGGCCGGACCCTTTCGCGGGCGGCAGACGTTGACCCGCCCAAGAGATCGAAAGGAGGAGTCTCAGTGGCATCGAGAAAACACCCCGGCAGCTTTCTTCTGAAGCTCTGCCTCACCGTGCTTGCGGGTGTTTTGTGCACAGCACAGATGTGCGCAGTCAGTGGGCGCGACACCGACGGGGACGGCGTGCCAGACGCCGCAGACCTTTGTCCCACGGATCCGGACAAGACTGCCCCGAAGATTTGTGGCTGTGGTGTACCGGAAACCGATACCGACGGTGACGGAGCCCCGGACTGCATCGACCAGTTCCCGAATGACCCCAACAGCATCTTCGAACAAGACGATTGTGGGTGTGGCGGGTGAGCAGAAAGCGAACACCGGGCCCTGTTGGCAGAGGCCTGACGGTCACCTTTGGTGAATGGACCGGGCGCGTACGAACGGCGACGGCAACAATGTGGCCGGGTTCACGAATGGTTTCGAATCGGCGGGAGCCGCAACAAGACCGAGGGCGACCGGAGGAGCTGAAAAGCGGCGTATGAGCAAGTCCAAACGCATGTTGTTCCGATCCTGGCGGAGCGCGGCCCTTGGACTTGCGGTGATTGGCCTCGCCTGTGTTTGGGGAGGCAGTACCTGCACCCCTGAACATCCTGTCCCTCCGTTTCCGCAGCAGGCCTGGCCCACGAGTCTGCATGCCACACGCCGTGGCAAGGCCACATTCTACAACGCCGAAAACGGCGGTTTCGGAACGCTGACCGGTATTGCCATCGAAGACCTCTGGTGCCAGGACTGTCACGCGAACACCCGGGCGGACGGAACGCCAATTGACAGTAGTACCTATCGGCCCGACTGCTCCGATTGCCACATCACCCCCGGCGATGCCGTAGCGGAAATCATCTGCCTCAAATGCCACGACCGCCGTAGAATCGAACGAAACCGCTTCACCGATGTCCACCGGGACCAGGGCATGACTTGCATGGATTGCCATACCACCCGCGAGATGTGCGGCGACGGGACGCCTTATCCGTCAATGATGGAACCGGGGGCCATGGACGTTACCTGCGAAGGATGCCACGCGGATCGACCAGACAATACCTCCCATTCCGTCCACGCCTCACGGGTACACTGCTCCTCCTGCCATGCCCAGGCGGTCGTCGTCTGCTACAACTGTCACTTTCAGCAGGATCCCGGGGCAGGGCGGCCGACGACTCATGTGGGGCCGGTCATGCGCGAGTTTACATTCCTCGCTCGGCACGCGACCACCGGCCAGGTGCACACCGCAACCATGGTACCCGCCGTCTGGGAAGACTCGTCCTTCGTTCTGATAACGCCCTATGCCTCTCATACCATCACGGCCAAGGGACGACCCTGTGACGCGTGCCACTACAACCAGACCGTGCGGAAATACGCGGAGACAGGCCGGATCACGGTGACCCGCTGGGATGCCGACGAATCACAACTCATCCAGCCACGGGGCGTGATCCCCGTCCCGCCCGACTGGCGACAGGCAATGCAGTTCGATTTCATCGAGTACTTGCGCAACCCTGACCTGCCGGAGGATGATCCGGGCCAATGGGGTTTTCTCAAATCCGGTGCCGACCTCATGCAGATGATGTACGCCGAGCCCCTCACCGTCGAACAGATGGATCGCTTGGAGGTTCAAAGGTATCGAGACTGAGGCCATTCGCGTTCGTCTGGAGCAGCCGGCGCTTTTCCGGATGGTGGTAGTACAGGAAGCGGGCAAGCCCTTCACTGCCATGACAGGCGCTGCACAGATTGGGGACGACGTAAGGCCGCAGCAACGCCTTCAGCCCGCGACGCTCGGGTTCACTCGCCGTAGACGCATCGACGGGCGGCAGACCTCCCGACGCCGCTCGGCCATGCGGCAGATGACAGGTCTGGCAGGTGACCCGGCCCTCTTGTCCCAAGCGTCCTTGGTTGTCTGCCAGAGGCAGGAAACCCGGTTGTCCGCTTGCCGCCACGTTCCGCAGGCCGCCGACGGGATGCAATGTCACGCGGACAAGCGTGCTGTGACCGCCCGCACCGTGGCATTCCAGACACGGCTCCATGTCCGACGAAAGCTCCTTGACCGCCCCGGCGAATCGGTCGACCGTTTGCGGGCCTGACGTGTCGTCATGTATCACGTGGCAGGGAGCGCAGAATCGCGCCGAGCGATCGTCGTCCATAGCGGCGAAGCGACGCTGCATGAACTCCTGGGAGTGCATGGTGCTCTCGATGGCCCGGGCGTTTTCGTGGCATGCAAGACATGCCGCGGGCGACTTGTTCGGATCGTCGCCTCGTACCAAGGCATGGTCGTCACGCGAATCGCCGTGCACATCGTGGCAACTGGCGCAGGTCACAAAACCAGCCGGCGATTGCCTGCACCGGTCATCATAGAGAGGATAGCATGAATCGACCCAAGCGACCTTTCCTGTGGTCGATGCGCCGCTTGGATGTCGAAGCGCAGGCGCGGCTTCAGCAGCCGATTGTGCGTCATCCGCGTGACAGGCCAGACACATCTCATCAGGATTCTCCGGGCGCTCACCGGTCGCCGACCAGAGCAGCGGGCTCATCGTGCCGTGAATACCGTGGCAGAAGCCGCACTTGCCGGTCTCAGAAGGTCCACGGTCGCGGGCATTCCTCAAATCCGGCTTGTTCCCGAAGTCATGGCCGCCGGCCAACCTGGCAACGTGGCCTTCGTGGCACTCGCCGCAGATTCGATCGGCTTGATCGACCAGAAAACGGCCGTGGTCCGTCCGATGCGGATCATGGCAGGTCACGCAGACCAGTTGGCGGGAACCGGCTGGTTGGGTACTCAATGAAGTGAACAGCTTGCTGGTCGTAGCGCGATCCGCAGCCAACTCCAGCGGGTGCCCGAACGGAAGGCGCGTGACCTTCTCTGCGCAGCGTCCCGCCTGGTGACAGGTAGTGCAGGTACCTGAAGGATCAGCCGGCTGAGGGTCAGGGCGTCGGGCATATTGATGGATGCTGTGGCAGGGACCACAGGGCCCGCTTTGAGCAGGCGTCTGACCAAGCCGGTTGCGCTCCGATGGGGCACTCTGCCGAAGATCGTGAGCCGAGTCTGCCATCCGTCCCTGCTCGGGGTGACAGCGGGTACACAAGCGGCTGTCGGTCAGCGTGTCGGCGAGCAAGTACCGATCGGTGACGCCGTCGTGCATCTTGTGGCACGACAGACAGGTGATTGTGTCGTCTGCTCCAAGCCGTCCCCCCATGGCGACGATTGCCTGGCGCTGCACGTCGTCCGAGAGCGGCGGCGATTGTGGATGCTCGCGAGGAGTGTCGCTCCTCCACAAACCAGGTCGCATTTTGGCATGACAATTCACACAAAGCTGACCGGTGTCGGCGCCCGGCACAAGAAGATGATCCTCGCGCGAACCGTGGGCCATGTGGCAGACACGACATGTGAGGTCACGCGGATCGGGCCCTTGGCGAGATTCGGGCTCGATCAGCTCCTCGGGAATGGCCCACGGCACGCCTTCCACAGGATGAACACGAGCGCTTGGCCTGCCGGTCCTTTCGACATGGCACGCACCACACAGCTCGTTGCCGGAGTTGGCTCTTCGCAGGGAAACGGCCGTGGCCATGTCATCCGTCTCGCCGGACGGGTGGGCGCAATGACACGTCCGGCACGAGATCTTCCCGTTGACCATCGGAAGGTCGGCCGGGACCTTCATTGATGCCGGCGGCTCCACTCCCGACCGATGACCGTGTTCCTGCCAGACAAGGCGGCGCGAATCGGCGACGGACCCATCGTGACACGAGAGGCACATGTCGGGTCGGCTGACAGCCGGCTCCACAGCCTCATTCAGCGAGAGCTTGATCAGAGCCGTGGCTGACGCCGGCCCCGGCGGCTGCAGCCACTCAATGTGACATACCGTGCACGACTGAGGTTGCTCGGGCACAAATTGGGGGCGCGACGGCGTCGGTACAGTGCCAGGCTCGTCCTTCTCGCTGATTTGAAGCCGCCTGACCCGACCGGGTTGAACTTCAACGACGTAGATTCGGCCTTGCCGGTCAAACGCGAGTCCTGCCGGAGTGACAAAGCGCATCGGCTCGCCTTGAGAATCGCGCAGAACGTCGATGAAGCGACCGTCGGTCGCGAAGATCTGCACGACGCCGAGCAGGTTGTCACTGATCCAGACTCTGTCCTGAGAGTCGCAGGCAATGCCCTTAGGCCGGTACAACTGGCCCATATCAATGCCGTAGGTACCAATAATGCCGATCAGATGCCCTTTGCCGTCCAGGACGCACGCTCGACCATTGATCACATCAGTAACCAGCAGATCCTGGCCCCGGTTGCAGTCGATCATGAACGGGTAGTGAAAGCGACCCGGCGTCTCGCCTCGCGATCCCACAATCGCTAGCTGATGGCCTTCGCGATCCAGGTGCAGCAACCGGTGACCGTCGTTGTCCACAACCCAGATGCCTCTGTCCTCGGCTAGCGGCAACACATCCGTCGGGTCTGCCGGAGGCCTGCCTTCCGCCGGGGGCAGGGTGATCAGTCGATCAAGGCGACCATCGGCTCCCCTGACGAGCAAGCGGCCATGGCCGGTGTCCGCGATCCATAATCGACCCGCTGAGTCGGTCTTGATTCCTACCGGCCGGGACAACGACTCCTCGCCAACCTTCCGAATCTCCGCCATGAACTGCCCTGCGGGGTTGAACATAACGACGCGGTCATTGGCCCCGTCGGCTACGAACACGGTACCGGCTGAGTCCACCGCCACGGCGGTGGGCAGCAGCAGAGCCGTCTGGCCGGGCGGCGTCCGGAACTCGTCGATCTCGCTTGCAACGAAGACGGTCCGCGCCGACGCCGGCCCAACCGCCCCGAAGATCAGCATCCAGGTCGGCAACGTCCAACAACAGCGAGATATGCGTCGCCTCAATTCCATCCCGATCCCCAACTGCCGTTCTCAAGGCCGTTGTCTTGAAGATGAACCTCAGTAATAATGGGCGTCGCGACGTCGCGTGTCACGTCGGTTGTGCAGCATTCGCGGTTGCGGGCTGTATCTCCACAGGCCGGTGCAGACGTCTCGCGTGGACCAAATACGTTTTCCAAGAGGCAGACACCATGACCGGTTCCGGGCAGGCTTCCGATGGAGGTGCAGAATCGAGGAATCCGCGGACTGATGAGCCGGAACCTGCGGGGTTCTCTCGGCCGTCTCGCCGGAGGCGGCGGATCAGGCGACTTGGTCGTGCCTTGGCTGTGACCGTAGTCGTGGTCGTGGTGGCGCTGGTCACGGCCGAATACTACACCGCCAGACCCGATTTCTGCGGGTCCTGTCACATCATGGAGCCCTACTACCAATCCTGGACGCGCGACGTGCACGGCTCGAAGCTCAGCGTGGCGTGCGTTGAATGCCACTACGCCCCGGGTGAGCAGCATACGATTCGAGCCAAGTTCCGCGGCCTTGCGCAGGCGGCCGGCTACTTCAGCGGCCGATCCGGCTCCGGCCGGCTGCGCACTCACGTCAGCGACGCAAGCTGTCTGACTTCCGAATGTCACGGCGACCGCGTTTACCTGAACAAGGCTTTGCCTGTGGGTGAAGCCGGAACCGAGACGCGCCTCGTCAGCAGCCGGGAAACCGAGGTCGCACGCACGCCCACGGTCAGTTTTGTGCACAGTAAGCACTTGCAGGTGGCGACGCGGCTCGACGAGACGACCAAGGCCCTTGAACGGACAACTGCCAGGTTGAAGACGGCTCTCGGCGAAAACGAAACCTACGTCGCCCTCGCTCGTGAGGCGGCTTCCGTGGCTTCGTCGCCCGAGCGCGATGCGAGAATCCGCGAGAGGGTCAGGCAGACCGGATCTGCAGCCGTCGAGGCTGATGCCTTGGCGTGGGGACGCCTCGAGCGCCTCAAGATCCGCCTGAGACAGCTCAGCGGCATGACATGCGCCGCTTGCCACACTTACGATGCGTCGGCGAAACAACATCAAGCAGTTGATCGACAGGTGTGTTTCACCTGTCACTTCAGCCACGAGGCCTTCAACAAGGAAACCGCCGAGTGCCTGCGATGTCACGAGGCTCCGACGCGACGGATTGCTGTTCATGGGTGGACCAGCAGTCAACCCTCCGCCGTCATGATGGATCATCAGGAGATCGTCCGTCGCAACATCGACTGCTCGAGCTGTCACGCCGACGTCGTGAAGGGCCGGGGCGCGGTGACGATCCGTGAATGCTCGCAATGCCACCATCAGGAACGGTATACAGCGGAATTTGCCGAGCGGACCATCAGACAGGTGGAAGATTACCACCGCGTCCACGTGGCCGCCCAGAATGCCCGATGCGCTGACTGCCACGAAACGATCCGACACGAACTGGCGGCGCCGATCATGACGGCGTCGCACGAAGGATTCCTGCAAGTGGTACTCGAGAACTGTCAGCATTGTCATCCCAATCATCATCACGAGCAGGTGCAACTCCTGGCCGGCATCGGCGGCCGGGGACCGACCCTCGCCATGCCCAACGCGATGTTCGGATCGCGTACCAACTGCCGTGCCTGCCACACGCAGCCCGGTTCGGACCTCAAGGGGGCGAGCGTGATCACGGCAACGGCCTCCGCCTGTGTCGCCTGTCACAACGAATCATACGGCTCAACGCTGGATCAATGGATTCACGAAATCGCCGTCCGGCTGAAGGAGTGCGACAACTCGCTGAAGCAGCTCGACAAGCGGATCGAGCAGGCCCGATCCCAGGGGCGTGACGTCCCGCCTCGTGTCCTGGAATTGGCTGCACAGGTCCGGGCGAATGTGCAGTTTCTGCAGTTGGGCAATGGTATCCACAACCGGAACTATGCATTGGTCCTCCTGGACATCAGCGAGGCCGGTCTCCGGCAAGCCGCCGGGCTGCTGCCGGAGCCGTAATGCCTCGCCAGGCCTCCGTAGCGATGGCAACTCACCCTGTTCTCGGCGACCGCGGCCGGAAACGGCTCCGATACCACCCCGATCAGTGGGGCTATTCGCAACATGCCCGATTGATAGCCGTTATTCATGACAGGCATAACACAGATCCTTTTCTATGCCGCGCAACCGTACTTGCGGTTCCTCGCGAACAAGCGGGATCGCACCGTCGGCAAGGACGCTCCATTCAGGAAAGGTGCCTTCCTGATGAGGGTTATGACAGGTGGCGCACACGATGCGCTGTTCGTTCTCCAGAGGTAATCGGGTCAATGCCCTCCCGTCAGGCTGACCCTGCGGAAACAGTGGACGTCCCGCCCACAGAATGGGTTCGAGAGCCGGCATCAGAGTCCGCATCGGTTCGGCAACCTCATGGCCGATGTGACCGGGCTCGAAGTAGTCCAGGTGATTCGGATGGCAGGAAACGCACAACGATATGCCGTCGGCCCGAAGCAGGGGCTTGCCCGTCCGTGTGGGAGGAGCGTCGAGGTCGAATGAGGGCAGATGACAAAACCGGCAGGCATCATCATTCCGTTGTCCTGCACCGTCGAGCATGACGTGAACGTTGAGCCGACCCCCACCCGCTTGAAAGGCGGCGATGTGGCATTCCGCACAGAAGGCCATCGGTCCTTGCGCGGAAACAGGACGCAAAAATGAGCCGTTCAGCGCCGGACGCGGCTGAGGATAATCGCACGCTCTGCGGATGTCGTGACAGGTGACACAGCTCAGGGCGCCCCCGGGTGCGGGCCAGTTGTCGGGACGCCTGACCTGATCGCCGGCGAACAGCCGACCCACTGGATGCACCTCGCGTGCGGCCTGCGTCCCATCATGGCATTGCCGGCAAACGTCATTGATTCTACTCTGCTCAATCGAGAACGTGCGGTCTTTCCGGATCTGGTGGCAGTGTCGGCAGCCGTCGGTCGACCAATGCGGATTCTCTGCTCGGCCGGCAGGTTGGCTGGATGCAGGAGCCGTCGACGTCGGCTCGGCGGAGGAGACCGTGATCACCCCTGCAACCGTAACCGCAAGCACGCCGCTGAGCACAATGTTGCAGAGTTCACCGCGCACGCTGCGACTCCTGCACGGGAGACTCAAAGACGCCGAGCAGCAGCAGCGAATCTCGCCCAAGCGAGTCGGACACGACGATGTATGCGGTCGGGTCGGCGGTCTCTCGCACGGCGGCTTGGGGAGGAGCCGGCATCCGCTCCGGCGACAGAGCGAGAATACCGAACGGCAAGGTCAGCCCGCGCCATGCTTCCGATTGTTCCCGTATCTCAGTGACGAAGCGGCCATCTCCGTCAAAAACCACGACGGATTGGCGGCCGGCGTCGGTAACCAGCATTAACCCGCCGGCGGTCACGCACACCTGCTTCGGCCGAATCAACTCGCCTTGTCCTCGGCCCGGACGCCCAATCGGATCAAGCCAGCGGCCATCATTGCGATAGCGGAATACGCGGGCGCCAATCGCATCGACGGTTAGCAGAACACCATTCCTGGTGAATGCCAGACCGGTCGGAGCGACCAGATTGGGCTGCGACTTCGGGGGCACCAGACTATCAAGCCATTGGCGGGTGGTCAGATCCCATCGGTCGATCTGATGACCGCTGGTGTTGCCCACGTAAAGTATGTTGTCGCCCACGCACAGCGCGGCCGGACGAAATCGCTCGTCTGACGCCTCGGCAGGTTTGATCTCGCCGCGGAATCGCTGATCTACACCGTAGTGAAGCACTGATCGGAGATTCGCATCCGCGACGTACACGCTGTCAGGCGCTCCGACTGCAATGTCTACCGGGCATCTGGGACGATGATCGGGGTCGCCCCAGATGAGGCTGCTCCCGTCCGCCAGGTCTACTGCGATGATATCCGATCGTCCCTGGTCACAGACGAGTAGTCGAGTGCCAAGAAGGGCCATGCCTTGAGGGTTGCGCATCGCGGTCTTGCCGAAGCTGCTCGGGCCGTACAGCCACAGTTCCAGAGGCGGCGTTCGATCGAAGGTCGGGAGCAGATGGCTCAGGTTGCCGTACAGGACAAGGCGAGGCCACGCATCCGCGGAGGGGAAATGGAGAGGTTCGAACGTGTGCTTGTCGGCGCGGTGAAGCGAAACGCAGCCTGCGGTCGGCAGGATGGCCGAAATCGCAAGGCCGATCACGGCCCGCGGGAGACTTCGAGTCACTTGATGTGGCAGGACAGGCACAGTGCGCTCCTGCGGTTTGACATCACCAACATCTTGTCCACGCCCGATCGGTTGTGAGGATCGTGGCACGAAATACACTCGACCCGGCCGTCCGGAAGCGGAATCTTGCCCTCGGCCGTGACCATCGATTCGGCTCGATACTCACGACGATTGCTCGGATAAGGGACTCCGACGGGGTGGTCCCGCCAGACGAATTCGTCCGGGACTGCAAACCCCTCCCGGACGCCCGCCAGCAAGGCATGGCCGGACCCCATGGTCGAGGTCGCGACGGTGCCGTCATGGCAGCCAAGGCACACCAGGCTTGTCGGCCCCGGCGTATAACGGTCCACCGCAAAGACGCGACGCTGCCCGGCGATGCGATAGACCTCCACAGTCGCCGGCTGTGTGGTCAACACCCCGCCCCCAGGTTGAGACGCGGGACGCACGGCCATCATGTGGGGGACGTGACAGGCGCTGCAGGCCGTACCGGCGCCGCCCAGGACGTCGGTGAAGTCGTGCTTACTCCCCACCAGGCTTCGGCGAAGGTCGGCAACACGACCGCCCGCATCGTCCGGACGCGATTCGGGTGAAGCAGGCCGATCGACGGCTCCGCCCGACGATATTCCCAAGAATAGCAGCAAAACCGTGAACAAGAGCCTCATGTCTGATCTCTCATCTATAAAGGCCTCGGCGGCAACGCCGCCGGGCATGTTTACCTCGCGTATTCAAACCGTACGTGAACGACGCCGTGGCAGGTTAGCGTGCAACTGCCGCGGTAAGTCCCGCGATCCTCGTATTCGATTCTCGCTCCCAGCCCACCGGAAGCGGGCTGCACAATGGAGCGATCAAAATTGATCAGGCTGCTGTGATTCCTGCTGCTGCCCTGCGTCCGGCTAATGCCATGGGCGTCGTGGCAGGCGGAGCAGGGCGACCGGCCGTTGACGACGTGACGGCTGTGCAGCGGAAAACTCTCGTTGTTCAAAACGCTGGTCCGCTCATGACATCGATAGCACAGCGCATAGGCGATGACACTTTCGACCGTGTAATCCCGTGTTGAGTAGTTCGCAATCAGTAGCGGCCTGTAGATCGACCCATGGGGCCCCGCCCGTCTGTTCAACGAAAGGGCTGATCCCGCGTCGGAGTTGTGGCAGTCGGTGCATTTGGTCAGCGATCCGACGCGCCAGGGGCTTGTCAGGCTGACGACGTCGTGATTGTTCCTTGGCGCCGCGACCGGATGGAACGACGGGTTCGTCGGCTGAAACTCCAGCCGGGTGTTGGTCTGATGGATGTCGCGAGTGATCACCGCATTCTGCGGCCGTGATGGGTTGTCGGCGTGACACTTGAAGCAGACCTCGTATTCCCTCATCGCTTCGTTCACCGGCCTGCCCAGGATGTTCACTCCCGAGACGTATCGCATTCTGTTGTTGATCGGCTCCGGTGCCGTGGCACCCGGCCGGCTGATGAAATCATAGGCGGCCGCATGCGGATTATGACAGTCTGCGCAAGTGACGTGCCGGCTCATGGTCAGCGGATCCTCGACCGGATCATGGCAGTCGAAGAGCAGGGGCGCATTGTGAGCGCTCGGCTTGCAGATTTCACTTTCAATGTTGGTGCTCGCGACACTGCCATTATGGCAATTGAGACAGTTGTCTTCCAGGTTCGCGAAACGGAGCAATCGCTCGCGACCTCCGGCCGAATGAATCTTGTGACAATTGCCGCAGGCGTTTTCCGCCACGGATGCAAAGGGCAGACGCTCTCTCATGTCGACGGCCCGGCCGCGGATGACGGCCCGGCTGGTGGCGTGACTGGCCACGCCCCAGCCGTCCCTGTCGTGGCACGACAGGCAAATGGCCGATCGGACTTTGGTGATCCGCAGGAAGTTGCCCAGATGGTTGTTGTGAGGATCATGGCAGGTGGTGCAGTGCATCTCGCCGTGCTTGCCAAGCGGGAGTTCCCGCGAGATCACGCCGGGATCATGAAGCTGGTGGTCGCGGCCCGCCAGAGCGCGGTCGTAACGAAAACCGATCGGGTGGTCATCCGACAGATCCAGCGACAGGTTGCCGCGGCCAAGAGCCATGGTGCGCCGGCTCATCACCACGATGTCATCCGGCCGGCCGGCGAGCAGGCCGATCGCCAGCGAGCCATCATGGCAACTCAGGCACATCTTCGACGGACCGCTGGGCTGGTCGATGCGGGCGTCTGTGGTTGAACTCTCATAGATCCGGTAATGCGTGGGAGGCATGTGGCGATTCCACAGCGGACGCTGCCCGGTGGCGTTGTGCGGGGTATGGCAGAAGATACAGACCTGCTCTTCTTCCATTGCGTGAATCCTGCCCGGACCGCCGACACTGAGGTCATGCGGAGACCCTACAACGGTCTGACGGCCGGCGGCGCTGCTCCTGGGTTGCTCGCCCGCAGACAGAAGGTCGCCGCCGCCGATCGCCCAGAGAGCCAGTAATGTCCATCGCCCGATTCTCATGATGGCAGCAACTCGAACACTTGCACACGGCGGTTATACGTGTCCGCGACCCAGATTCGTCCTCGGGCGTCAATTGTCAAACCTGCCGGAAGACTGAACTCGCCTATTCCCTGCCCTTCGTGCCCGAGAGACATCAGCAGCCGTCCGTCGGGCGTGAACGCTTGCACATTCTCGAAATGGGCGTCCACGACCCAGATATTCCCTCGCGGGTCGAATGCAACGCCCTTGGGCAACGAAAGATCACCCGCGGCGTCGCCTTTCTTGCCGATTTGGGCGATGAACGCCCCGTCCGGTCCGAGATACTGAAGTCGGGAATTCAGCGAGTCGGCGACAACCAGTGCGGGGCCCGGGCCGCAGGCAAGGTGTGAGGGCCCGTTGAACTGGCCGGGGCCGTTGCCGTGGGTTCCAAAACGCAGCACGCAGACTCCTCGTTCGTCAAAGGCCAGTAGTGCGTGACCTGCGGAATCTGAGACGTAGCAAAGACCGTTCTCTGGACAGAACGCGATGCCGGCGGGCCGCTCCAGCGACTCATTCCGGATCCAGCGCGAGGTTGGGCACCCCAGAACCGCGATCGCTCCAGCCTTCGCGTCGGCCGTCCAGATGGACGCGCCCACCCACGCCACGCCAACGGGACACTGCAACCTGTCGGACCGCCCGATCGTCGTCAGTCTTTCATATTTGCCCGCCTCGAGGTCAAGCAGGTGAACACAAGCCCCGTTGGTGTCGGCGACCGCTACGCGCCGGCAGTCAGGATGCACGGCGACCGCGTGCGGCGTCACAAAAACCTCCGGTGACTTCGGGCCGTGCAGCAATTCGTCCCACCTCTCGCTCAGGCTCTTCTTTGCCCGGACGCTCTGGCTGCCCGCAAGGCAGCCAAGATACTGAACGCGGGCGACGTCCGGCGGCTTGGGCCAGACCACCGGTGGACTGGGCGGCGTCAACGGCGATACCGCAACCTGAGAGCAGCCGGAGACTGCAAACAGGATGATCGCCGCTCCTGGTCTTGCGGTGTATCCGTGCGCCTTGATCATGGCAAATCCCCCCGGCGAGGCAGCAGATGAGTGAGATTGCGCCGGACGTTGAGGTATACCCCGAAACCGCCGTCCCGGTTCCCAGCAATCGACAGCAAATCGTACTCCACTGTCAGGTCCACGGTCAGCGCTCCTCGGACATACTGAAACCCGCATTCCAGGTCGATGCCGTGGGTCGTGCCATCGACCGTGTCATCCTCCCATCGGTAGCCCAATCCGTTCTTCAACGCAAGCATCTGATTGATGCGAAAGCGGTCCTTGACATCAATATCCAGCCACCAGACGCGGCGGCGATCCCAACCTCCCTCGAACCAGTATCGCGACAGCTCCCCTGTCACGTCGAGCGAGTGGTCGGCCGTGCGGATAAGCGATGCCCGGCCGGTGAAATGGCAGGCATCATATGGCTCGGTGCTGTCGTCATACAGTTCATACTCTGCACCGGCTGACCAGCGATCGCGGTCGAATCGCGACCCGAGACGATGCCGGTGGCTGTCGTGTCGTCGCCAGGCGGTTGCCTCGCTCGTGTTCACGTCTTCGCAGCGGCTCTCCAGTGTGTAATAGGGCGTGAGGCCGAACTTGAAGGCGTGTTCAACCAGGAAGGAGTTGCGAAACTCGTTCATACTTGCCTCTGCGGGGATGATGTACTGGTAGTCGAAGTACACCACCTCGTTGTCCTCGATGCGGCCCGTGGGAATTCGCTCGACTCGCACGAGCTGTCCGAGATCGGTAACCAGATAATCGCTACCCGCAACATAGTATCTCGTCCGGCGTTCGTTGTGCGCCAGGATCGATCCGGGCACGATCCCCCGCTGGTTGAGGTAAACGGGCCTGGAACCCCCAAGAACGTGCCCTTCCGAGAGGACGTAGCGTCGACCGGCGTCCCCGTGGACCTCGGTTCGCTCAAACGCGGAAGCGAGGTTGATGGTCAGCTCGCCGGACGAGGTCGGGCGGACGTAGCTGACGTCAAACCCGCCGCCGTACTCCACAGAGTCGACGTCGTCGTCCGCCGCTTCGTACAGGCCGAACGTGTCCACAGTGATCCGCAGGTCCTCGCGCGGTCGATACAGGGCTTCCACGTCGAATTTGTGTTGTGTGATATCAATCGCGTCCTGCTGAAAGCGGTAGAGGTTGTACCGGTACACCGTCTTCAGCTTGTCGGTATGCGCCAGGGACAAGCGAGGCAGGAACTCGATCTCGTCGCGGGCCCAATCGCCGTCTTCTTGGCCGTAACGCAGCAACGTGTCCAGTCGGTGCTGCCCGGCCGACCCGAACGCCAGCTCGTGGCTGAGACGAAGTTCGTCGCGGCGGCTGTCGTAGTTGTAGCTGTCGCCTTGGTAATTGCTCTCCTCGCGATCGTGATCATATTGAACCCGCAGCTTCTGGTCCTGGGAGATGGCCCAGGTATGGTCGAGGTAGAAGCGGCTCACTTCAAGCTCCTCGTCATCCAGACGGTCCCGGTTTCCCCGACGTCTCACGTCGCTCCATTCGAGGCCGAGCTCCGTCGTGGTCGGCCCCGCGATAATCAGGGAGGATATACCCGCGCTGGTATCGATCTCGTGCAGCGAAGGCAGAAAACGACGCGGCAGCCGATGATCCGATCGCCTGGCGTAAACGCTGAAGGAAACAGGCTTGGCCTTGAGGACGTCGAGCGAGACGTCGTATTCGTGCAGGAATCCGTCGCTTTGATTCTCCTCGCGGCTCACGCCGTCCGCCTGCTCGGTGAAGCGGGTCTGCGATAGCCCGAATTCCAACGTTGCCCGGTACTCGATAAGGTTGGCGTCGTAGATATGCCCCGCCAATCCGGCCCCGACGAGTTCGTAGAGCCGAAAATCACGGTTCTCATGCAGGTAGTCGCTCGTCTCACCGCCATAACGGACGCGCCGCTGCGCGTACTCGCCCTCGATTCCAACGTACAGGTCCGTCAGGTTGATGCCGAATAATCGCCGCTCGCCGGATACAGGGGTCTCGCCCGCGGCAGGGGCGGTCGTCGGCGGCGCCTGACCCAGGGCAACCAAGGCGAAAAGCGGGTGGACGATCTGCAGCAACGTCGCGATCGCCTTAATACCGGGTTCCACTCGCATGTCGCCGTTGCCGGTTGATCAGAAGAGACGCTCATCAGAGCCTTATGGCCAGAAATCTGCGCGGATTGCGCGCATCTTTCTGAATCGCAGTGCGCTTTGTTTGCGACCCGCAAAAAGGTAATCCGCCTCAGGGACGGAGCACTCATGCCCTCCCGCACAAGAACGTCCCGCCCCCGTCTCGCCGTAGCCGCACCCGCCAAGGTCCGTCATGACTGTCTTGGGCGACGATCATGCCTGTGACACGCCCAGGGCAAGAGCACTGCGGTTGCGATCATGACAGCGCCGGCGAACCATGTCAACGGCCATGACCGCTTTGCCCCGGCCGACCCCCAGCCGCCCCAAGATCCGTTCGGATGCTGAACGACGGCTATGGATGTTCCAGAGAACCAATGAACCGAAGCCCACTGCACCAGCTCGGTGGATTCCGTCGCGTTGTCCTGCATAACGCGCTGCCGGCACGTTTTGGGTGATCGCCGGAGCAGGGCCGTTTGCACGAAGAGGGATCTGGCGAGAACTGCTTGGCTGCAAACACGTTGAACGGTAGACTGACCGATTCTCGCAAAGAAAGCCGGCGCGGTGATCCGGTCGAAAAGCCAAGAATAAGCACTGCGGGATAGCGTACAAGATGATGGACTTCAATGCTGAAAGTGTGCGGGACAGTAGGCGCCGTGCGCGGTCGCTGCTGTTCGGCTTGGCGGTTTCTGCTCTTGCGCTGGGTCAACGATGTGTCCCCATCCAGCCGCAGGCATGCGTTCCCGAGTTGGCTGATGATGACCACGTGTTGGCGGTCGGCCGGCCGGCGGTGACCGTGTTCGAGTACGCCAACTTCGAGTGTTCACACTGCGGGCAGTTTGCGCGGGAAACCTGGCCGACCCTCAGACAGGAGTACGTTGACACTGGCAAAGTCCGATGGATCGCGCGACACCGGCCCTTCCGCAGCGCCTACGCTCCTGTCGGTGTGGCGGCCCAGGCCAGTGAATGTGCGGCCGATCAGGGAGCTTTCTGGGAATACCGCGAGCTGGTGTATGCCAACCAGGCAGACCTGAGCGTGGCGGCCCTGAAGTCCTACGCGGTGGAACTGGCTCTGGATACCCAAGCGTTCGACGCGTGCCTGGACGGCCAGGTCAAGGCGGCCGAGATTGACGCCGAACGGGCTGCCGCCGAGGCACTGGGGGTGTGCTGCACGCCATACTTCTTCGTCGATGGCCGGCCCTTTGCCGGATTCCGCACCGTCGAGGAGTTCCGGACGATCCTGGACGCCGCCCTCGCCGCAGCCGGGGCCGATTGATCCGGTTCAGCCTGGTCATGCCGCGGCGTTTGGCTTTGTGTCGACCTGACCGCTTCCGGGTTCTTCATCAATCGCTTTCACCGCCGTAGCCGGCACCTCGCCAATGGTGAAGTCCGCCGCTCACGGCAAGACGCACATCGTCCTCGATTCTGTGCTCGACGTTATTACTGTCCGGCTGAGACGGCCCGATTGTGTATCAAATGCCTGATTCTCAAGGATTCCCTCGCCGCAGGAGGGGGTACACGATTTCAATTCGGCCTTCCGGTTGTGCCCCCCTTTCGGGCATCCTTGGGGACACTTCGTCCCCAGAAGCCGCCTGTGAACCAGGGTCAAACCGTTTTCGCCCGGCAGGTCGAGTTGTTGCCGCGACGGGGCCTTCGTGAACGCCGTCCATCGGTACGAGAAGCAGCATCGCGTGCGCAGCTTCTCGCGCATGAATCGACTGCTCTGCATGATCTTCGCCCAGGTTACCGGCCGTGCCGGTCTGCCCGAGACGGTCACGTGCTGACGGCCAAGCTCAAGCATCGTTATCCGCTCCGCCGGGATCCGGACGAAGTGCCGCAAACACGGAGCGCCACGATTCTCGAAAGACCCCTGTTTGTCGAGTGTTCTCAGAGTCCACGATGCAAAAAACAGGTGCGGTCCATGAATAATGGGTGTTGTTCGAGGTATGACCGGACAGTCGTGATGTTGTATAATCAATCCCCATGGTCAGCGGCTTCTCCTGCAGATTGGCGAGGAGTCTTGCGTCTGCCGGCATCGCTTGCAGCACGGTGCTCAGTCTGCCTGGCTGCGCGCCGCTGTGGGTCGATTCGCCCTCAACTCCCGCGACCTTTGCGGCCGGTTGGACCATCGTGCGCGTGCAGCGGGCCAACGGCACTCACTTCAGTGCCCTGCTCTACTATCCGGCGCTCGCCACCGGCAGAGATGCCCCCGTTGACCCGACCGGCGGCCCATATCCGGCCGTGACGTTTGGCCATGGCTGGCTGGTTCGCCCGCGGTGGTATGACTCGACCCTGGACCATCTGGCCGCGCAAGGATACGTGGTCATAGCCTCCGCCTCGCAAACCCGGTTGTTTCCCAGCCACCCGAAGTTCGCTGCCGACATGCGACAGTGCCTTACCTACCTTGAACAGCAGAACGTCGATCAGGACTCGTGGCTCTGCGGGCTGATCGATACGGAGCGCTTCGGCGTCGCCGGTCATTCGATGGGAGGGGGAGCGAGTCTCCTGGCGGCCGCCGCCGACGATCGCATCAAGGCGGTCGTGGCCCTCTCGCCGGCGGAAACCTGGCCCGACTCGGCCATCGCCGCCGCAGCGAGCATCCACGTTCCGATCTGCTACATCGTCGGCTCGCAGGATAGCTTCACGCCGCTCGAGGTTCACACTCAGCCAATGTACGACAATTCCAATCCACCCCGGCAACTCCTTGTTCTCATCGGCGGCTATCACTGCGGCTTTATTGATCCCGCGGTACCGCTGTTCTGCGATTCCGGCACCATGGACCATCGGCTTCAACTCGACATCACCTGGGAGCGGATGACCGAGTTCTTCGACCTTTATCTCAAGGGCCGGTAAGAGATGTCAGTGTGAAGTCCATCTCGTGAGTCGCTGCCGGTCTGAGGGTCACGACAAAGGTCCTCGGCCGATAACCGTCGGCCGAGCAGCAGACCGCATATCGGCCCGCGGTCACTCTCGACAAGGTGTATTCGCCGTTCGGGCGGCTCTTCACCGAGTAACCCCAGGGATTCAATGTGACCGTCGCGCCCGGGATCGCCTTGTTTGTCAGGGTCTTGACCGTGCCCTTGAGTGTGCTCAGCGAACTGTGCAACTCAGCCTCACCCAAAACGGTGAAGCAGAGATCCTCATTCTCCGGCCCCGCAGTGCCGCCGAAGTAGCAACGGCCCAGCGGATAGCCGTCGTGTTTGTTCGTAAACGCAAAGAGTCCGGGCTCGTCGGCAAGGGCTTTCAAATAGTATGTTCGGCCGGAGGTGACCGGTACTTCGCCCGGCTGCCAGCTTACCGAGTAGACCTGTCCCATCGGGCGATAATTCCAGGGATGGCATGTTTTGGTCGGGCCAACCTGCCTGCCCTCTGGGCCGTCCTCGTGAATGCTGAATCGTGTCCTCACGTATTGGCCCTCGATCGCGGTGCCGAACAGTGTCACCACGTTGACGAAGGACCCGATCGCCTTGAAAGTCTGCCCGATGTGAGTGCTGCCGTGGCCTTTGCCGTCGGTTCTTTGCCATTGAGCCATCGTCCACAACCCGTCGTCGTCGCATTCGATGACACAGCGGATGTCCGCTTGCGGCTCCGGACGGCCGTCGTAAAACGCATGCCCGGGACCGTAGGACCGGCCGCCTTTCTTCTCGCAGACCGACAGGCTGAACTCGCCGTTATCCGGCCGCCACAGCTTGACATAGTACGACTGCCCCGGCAAAGCCGGAACCTCGCCGTGTCGCCAGGTGAAGGAATCCGCGGCATCGACGGCCTGGTCACGGGCCGGCCCGATCCGCTCGTGCGTGATTGCATCATGGATTGAGCAGTACAAGGCCGCGTTGTCGAAGGTCCAGACGGTGACCTTCACCACGTCGCCGGTCGCCACAAACGTCTGCCGGATTTCGCGGCAGGCCGGGCTCTTCTCCGTCGCCCGCACACGGACGAAATATGCGGCATCAACCTGAAACGTTCCCGGCGTGACGATATCTTCGCGAACCGGAACAAAACTAAACAGCTTCGGCCGGAAATAGTACAAGTCGCCCAGGACCAGCGAGTACTCGCCGGCCGCCAGGTCCTTGATCTCGTAATAGCCGTTGTTGCTGATCCGCGCCCAGGCCAGGTTGGTGCTCTCTCCCGAGCGGCACTGGGTGATTTCCATCTCATACAGGCTGGCGTCGTCGAAATCATGGGCGTATCCGGCGATACTGCCTGCCCAGGCCCACGAGACGCCTGAAACAAAGAACGTACAAGACAAAACCACGCGACGAAAGCAGTAAGCTGCCATGACCGTTCCTCACCTCTGCATAACGGCGGACGGCAAGGTCGCAGGCCGATCTTCAGACCCAAGCGGGCGGCCATTCAGGTCCTGCGCGCTTGAGTTCCCAGGGACACGCCGCGCACCGACTTCAATGCCCATGATCCATCCAACGGTTGACGTCAAGAATCCCGCTCCGCGACCGGCCTGTCAACACAGAATGGCACAACCACGGACCAATATCAACTCTGGCCCTGACAGCTTGTCCCCACCGACGCCTTGGCGCCCTCTTCAACGCCGGAGCATGGCTGCCTGAGAGGTGGTGACAGGCCCATTCTCCGCCACCGCCGTCCCCTCAAGGAACGCGGGAATTCGTCCCCATGAGGGCACAACGGGCGGGTCCAGGGGCACGATCGCAGAGTCTCTCAGGATGGCCCTGGCTTTCTCCGAAAGCACGAACCGGACGAACTCCTGGGCAATCGTTCGATTCCGGCAGCCCTCCGTGATGGTGATGCCAAACGAAACGCAGGAACCCGATATGGTTTCAACACCTCCGCGGTAACTCGGCACTTCGGTCTGGGCCTTCGCATATTGACTCTCAAGACCAGGGTCACCGAGGTTTATGGCCGGCGGCAGACTTACGAAAGGCAGATGGTGATCAACCACGTGACAGCGGTACAGAAACGCATAATCATAGGCCGCGCTCGTTTCCAGCAACGACAGCAAGGTCAGGGCGTCCTCCTTGACGTGCCTCGGATCACAACCGGCCTTCAGTTCCTCGTAAAGTCGGCGATGACCGGTTTTCGTTGCGTAGTGCTTCTCCGCGAGCTTCCAGCAAAGCATCGCGAAGTACCCGCAAGGGTCCTGAGTGGGGTCGGCGTGCGAGTAGTGAACGTCCTTTCGCAGCAGGATCTCGTACCAGTTGTCCGGTGTGATCTCTGAAGCATACTTGCCGGCGTCGGTGTGCCCGATGACCATCTCGGTGGTGCCGAACTTGACGACCCATGTGGCCGTATGCGGATTGAGCATTCTTTCGACCAGGCGGGCGTCGGCCACCGCCGCCACATCGCACTTGCGCAGCGGAACCAGTCGCAGGAGCACCACACTGCCTTGAAACTCAAGCTCAATGTTAACGTCGGGGTGCTCCTTCTCGAACTCGCTCTTGATGCGGGTGAAGCTGTGTGCCAGGGCATCCGCGGCGAACACCCGCAGCGTCTTCTTCTGCTCGCCCTTCAGTCGAAGAAGAAGTACCATGGCGATAATGACGGCGATCAGACCCAGCAGTTTCAGCGTTCGACCTCGAGCCTGGCCCACTGACATTTCCTGCAACCTCAAGAAACCCGCCTTGTTCGACGACCGTACGGACGGCCGACCGCCGGATTGGCGGCGGCCCACGACCGACTTCGTGTATGCTACCCCGACGAGCCGGCGGCAACCGGCGCCGCATCCTCGCCGGGGAATATCAATACGCGTCGGGATGGAATCCGGATTCGCACGCGTTGCCCGGGTTCCAGCCTCATCGTTGCTTCTCGCCGGCTCGACAACTGCCCTTCGAGCCGCACTTGGTCTGAAAGCGATCGCATGAGCACCGTGCACGTACAGGCATGCCGTCGGACCGCCTCGATGACCGCGGGGCTTCCCTCCTCTGTGCACGAACCGGGGCCGTCGGCAACCTCAGGTGTGATTTCGACGTCTTGTGCCCGGATCCCCAACCAGCAGGCTCGATCGGGCGTGATCGGCTCGCCATGGGCAGCCGCAATCATAAGATCCCCGACTCGAAAGAGCCGTTCACCCTCCGCCGGCCCTGCTCCAACGCATTGCCCGCGGAGAATGTTTTCGACGAGCAGAAACCTGGCCACGGGCAGGTTTGCCGGGTTCTCGTAGACAAACCGGGGTTGTCCAACCTGCTCGATCCCGCCGTCAATCATGATGCCGATCCGGTCTGCCAAGGCAAATGCTTCATCGAGGTCGTGCGTCACCAGAACGGTCGTCAATCGCAGCCGACGCTGAACGTCGCGCATCTCCACATGGAGTTGCCGCCGCGTCGAGGTGTCCAATGCCCCGAACGGCTCGTCCAGGAACAGCACGCGAGGCTCCACGGCAAGTGCTCGCGCCAGCGCAACCCTCTGCTTTTCGCCGCCGCTGAGGCTCCGGACATCCCGCCGGCTCAACAGCGATTCGATACGGAGCATGCTCGCAACCGAGCGTATCCGGCGGTCGATCTCCGTAGAGGGCGTGTTCCTGATGCGCAACCCGAAGCCGATGTTCTCGGGTACGGACAGGTGGGGAAACAGCGCAAGATCCTGTGGAACGTAGGAGAAACGACGCTGTTCGGGAGGCGCGGTCGTGATATCCGCGTCTTCGACAAGAATGCGGCCGTGAGCGGGCGGCTTGACGCCCATGATCGTTTCAAGCAGGAGGGTCTTGCCCGCACCGGATGGTCCGATCAGCGCGAAGCATTCGCCCGCACTGATCAACAGGCTCACCTTCTTCAGCGAGAAGTACCCGTATCGGGCAATGACGTCGCAGACCTGGATCATGAGCTTCTCCGCATAAGCAGGCCCACCATGATCACCACGACCACCGTGACGAACGTCAGGACCAGGCTGAGCGCAATGGCGCGATCCAGGCTGACGGACGCCAGATTCAGGTAGATGCTGACCGGCATCGTTTCTGTCTTGCCCTTCACCGCGCCGGCAATGGTTGAGGATGCCCCGAAGTCGCCCATAGCGCGAACCCAGCCCAGCACAAACGCCGCAATGATGCCGTTTCGAGCCAGCGGCAGTGAGACGTGTCGAAAAGCCTGCCAGGGCGTGCAGCCCAGAAAGCGCGCCACCTGCTCCAGCCGGGCGTCGACCGCCGAAAACGTCGAGCGGACCACGAGAACCGAGATGGCGTACGCCAGGAAGAACTCGGCCAGAATGATCCCCGGCACCTCGAACACGAAACGGATCAGGTGATCTTCTATCCACGTTCCGGCCTCGGTTCGAAAGATAAGCAGCAGCGCCACGCCAAGACTGATCGGCGACATCACAATAGGCACGATCAGCAGGCTCTCCACCAGCCATCGTCCCGGAAACTGGATGCGAGCCAGAGCCAGGCCGGTAGGAATGGCCAGCAAGATCGCAGCGACTGATGCGAGGCCCGACGTTATGAAGCTGAGGTAAATGGCGTGCTGGACGTCGTGCTCGGTCAATGCCCGCAGCGGCGCCTTGGCGCCGGTGTAGGCGCCCTGAACCAGAATCAGCATCAGCATCAACGTGGTGCTCACACCCACGGCCGTCAGCAAGATCGCATCAAATCGGTTTCTGATCATGTCTCTTTGAGCACCCAGAAGCCGCCGGGCGGCAACTACCATTCCTCAGGGAGTCTCCATTCGCCGCCGACGGGAGTATCAGGGAGCGCGTACGTGCGCGCCTCCTCCAGCGTCGTGACGTAGTGCCATCGTCGAAACGACTCCCTGCCTTGGCCGTTCACCAGGAACTCGATAAGCTTCAATGCTTGTTCTTTTTCTTTGCTGAAGACCGAAACGGCGATGGGAAGGTAGCCGATACGGGGGACTTCGTTCGGCTTGAGCAAGATGGTTTCGATCTTGTCCGGTTGCCAGTAGTGGAACACCTCCCAACCGAGAATCGCGTCCACTGAACCGATCGCCACGAGTTGAGCAGTCTTCTCGCACGACTCAACATGGGTGACGATGTTGGGCTTGACCCGAGCAGCGTAACCGTTCCGCTCCAACACCTCTGCCGCATAGAGCCCTACGCAAACCGAGTCGGGGCGGGCAATACCCACTCTCACGCCCGGCTTTGCCAGATCCTCCAGCCCCTTGATGCCCTTGGGATTCCCGGCCGGAACGTTGATCGCCGGTATCAGATAGGCCACACGACGTTCCGTCTCCGGCAGGACCAGCCGTTCCCGCTTTGCCATCTCCATGAAATCCGATGACCCCGGAAAGTACAGGTCGCCCCTGCGGGCCAGTTTCATCTCCGCCAGCATCTTGCCGGACCCGCCGAAATGCAGCAGCATCCTGGTTCCAGTCGCGTTCTCGTAGACTTGTGCCGCCTCTTCGACAGGCGGCTTGGTTGCCGAACCGACGAAAAGCTCCAGTGTCACGCCGGACGCCTGTCCGCTGCTATCAGGCCGAGACGAAGTCCCCGGCGAATGCTTGCCGTCAGACCCCGGCCTCTCGTTGCATCCCACGACCAAGAAGAACATCACCGCCGGCCACGACGCCAAACGCCTTAACAGAATGCATCTCCGGGACATGGGAGTGTTCCTCCGCGCCCTTTCAATTTCGCACGACCTGCGGGATGACGGACATGATCTTACCTTCGACTTGCCCTGGGTCCAACCGCCCCGGAAAAACGTCAAAGCCGTTTCAGACACCAGATCGGGACTTCCGGTTTCATTCGTCCCCCACGCCTGCCTCGCGCTGGGGGATGGATCTTCGACTCGCCGCGCCAGGTCTTCGATTTCGTTCCTCCGGTTTCACTCACTATGACGTCAGCAGACCTCGAGAGCCCTAGTCGATCGCCACCTTTGGGGAGGTCATCTCTCGGGGGAGAGCCAACCGCGTGAATCGCTCAACGTTGCCTTGGCTGCCCACCCATGCGCTGGCTCGCTCAAGCGAGAGGGCCAACCCCGCGGTGTCCAGCTTGCCGGGAGCAAGCTCCTGCACCACCTTCTGATCGCTCAGCCGCAGCACTCGGAAACTCCCGTCGGACCCAAGGGCCGCCAGGTAGGCCGAGTCGTTGGTGAACTCCGCCGCGGTCAGCTTGACCAACCCGCGGCCGCCTGGTCCGGATTCGCCCGGCCGTATCGACCACACGCTCTTGTGCCCGGCGTAAAGCGTCAACCGGCACGAGTCGTCCTGCACGATGAACTGCTCCCCGTCGGGCAGATACCGAACCAGCGTCGCGATCGGACCGACGCGCTCCTTCTGCCGCCACATGATCCTGCATCGCAAATAGTCAATCTCCATCACGCCGCTATCCGTGCCGACAAGCAAGTGGCGTCCGCCCGGGCGGGCGTCGAGACTGAGAATCCGCGATTCCTTCAGAGTCTTGCCCAGGGTCTGGAAATCGCTGCCTTCGTACAGCATGTCATGTTGACGGTCCGGGATGCGGCGCACGAGGGTGCCGTCACGAAGGGAAACAATGTCCACGACGCCCGTGCCTCCGCAGGCGATGTGAGCACCGTCGTCGAGAAAGGCGGCTGCTCCGCGATCGTCCCCACCGCCGGGAACGGAGAGGATTAACGGTGCGGCGGCGGACGAGGCGGTGTTCCACACCCGGCAGTTCCCATCCGTGCCAACCGTGGCGATATAGTCACCCTCGGGGCTCACTCGCAGCTCGCGCACCGACCCGCGA
>DAOOIV010000040.1 GCA_035384605.1 Phycisphaerae bacterium | reverse complement strand
GGGCCGAGCGAGCGAGAATGTGGCCCGGAAGGGATTCCGGGCCGAGCGAGCGAGAGTGTGGCCCGGAAAGGATTCCGGGCCGAGCGAGCGAGAGTGTGGCCCGGAAGGGATTCCGGGCCGAGCGAGCGAGAACGTGGCCCGGAAAGGATTCCGGGCCGAGCGGTTCGGTTGGAGGCGCATGCCCACGCAGAGCCGTGGGCATGGCACCCGGTTGGCCTGCCCTACCTGCTTATTATTGACTGGCACTGTTGAGCGAGACCGACGCTGATCACGCCAAGGTTGTTTCTCTCAACGAGCGACTTGTCGATCCGATGCTGACGACGGCTTGGACGCTGACCGAAGTTGGCGGCGCTCTCGCATCGTACGGTGTTGCCCGAACGGCACCCAAATGCTAGGATAAACAGCGTGTCGGGGCGCTCCGGATCGGCAGCGGGACGGTTTGCGGTCTTGTGAGGTAGCAGCGTCTCGGCGACAGCAGAGCGGCGGGGCGGCCGTTGAAGGCAAGCCTGGAGTTTGGGGAGGCTTGGCGTGGTAGACAAGGAGATACTGGAGGTTGAGAGGCCGCGGCCGTTCCCAGGGCTGCGAATACATGTCTCGGATGGGGGCGCACCTAGGAAGTCAGGCATCCGGAGATGATGCTGGTGACGCGGATCCTGGTCGTCGTCGCGCCGGCTGAAGGTGAGGAGGTTCCGCAGCGCAGGGGTCTATTGCGACCCGGTGCACGTTACCCGGATCGAGCCGATTAGCACAACCTTGAAGGCTTCGTGACTTTGTGCGTGTTCCTGTGCGAGGAGTACGCTGATGGATTGCAGATCTCGAATTGCAGAGTGTAGAACATGGGTCGAGATCGCAGATTCCACCTGGATTACGCATAGTCGTTGGGTCATCTGACCACGGATTGCACGGATATCACGGATCGGAGCAGGACTGGGAAGATGGTGCGCGGGCGTAGACCCTGCGGCGGGTGATGGCGGGCGGCCGGCGTTGACCGTGGCTTGTTGGATTTCATGAAAACGAGGAGTGCGGGTACGGTGAGCAGATCAGTCGTTTTGAGTTTCGCAATGATCGGAGCGAGTTATGCCTACGCGGAGGCCGACGTGAAGGTCTGGACCCGTCTGGTGGGGAGCACGAATTATGACCTGGGATACGCGGTGGCCGTGGACCCCGCGGGCAACTGCATCATCGCAGGGGCGACCCAGGGTTCGCTGGCGGGCTCGAACGCGGGGCGCTACGACCTGTTCGCGGCGAAGTATGACCCGTCGGGCAATCGCGTGTGGCTGGCCCAGCGAGGAACCGCCGAACGGGAATTCGCTTACGGGGTCGCGACGGATGCCACCGGCAACGTCTACGTGACGGGGTACACCGGCAGCGGCCTCGACGGGAACAAGAGCCTGGGGGAGTGGGACATTTTCCTGATGAAATTCGGACCGACCGGCAACTGGCTGTGGACCAGGCAGGATGGGACCGGCCCGGACGACGAGGGTCGTGCCGTGGCCACGGATTCGTCGGGCAACGTGTATGTCACCGGCTACGTGAGGGGCAATTTTCACGGAATCGCGCGGGTGGGGTCGGCAGACGTTTTCATCAGCAAGTATGACCCGTCCGGCAACCGGTTGTGGTCCGCGCTGTTCGGCTCGACGGAAGTCGATGAGAGTTTCGGGATCACGTGCGATGCCTCCGGCAACGTCTTCGTCACGGGGTGGTGCAGCGGGAGCATTGAAGGCAATCCTTATCTGGGCAACGGCGACAATTTCCTGGTGAAGTACAACAGCAGCGGGCAGAGGCAGTGGTTGCGGGTGTGGGGCACGGCCAACAAGGATACGGGTTATTCAGTGGCCTGTGACGCGGCCGGCAACGTCTACGTTTCCGGCTACTCGGCGGGGCCGCTTTATGCTTCGCCGGAGGGCAACCGCGATTACTTCCTGGCCAAGTATGATGCGTCGGGGAATCTGTTGTGGGGAAGACAGACGGGCACGGCGGGGCACGATCAGGGTTGGGGCGTGGCGACGGACCTTGCCGGCAACGTCTATGTGGCCGGAGAAACGGGCGGGCCGCTTGATGGAAACGTGCATCAGGGCGGGCTGGACGTTTTTCTGAGCAAGTATGATGCCGCGGGAACGCGTCTGTGGACGGCCGAGCTTGGCACCGCCGGCGAGGATTGGGCCGATGGCGTCGCGGTCGCCGGCAACGGGGACGTCTTTCTCGGCGGCACGACGACGGGGAACCTTGATGGCAACGCGAACCAGGGGCTTCAGGACGCGTTTGTCATGAGATTCAGTCCTGCCGCGAGCGTGCTCCCGGCCGAGCCGACCGACGCCGTGGCGACCCCCGCGACGATCTACAGGGGCTGCACCTCATCCCAGCTTTCCGCGACTCCGGGCAGCGGCGGCGACACCGTCGAGTGGTTCACCGTCAGTTGCGGGGGTACGGAGGTGACCGGGGGTGCTTCACCGATGGTCAGCCCGAGCGTTACCACCGAGTATTACGCAAGAACCAAGGACTCGGTTACAGGCCTGACGAGCAGCACGTGCGCGACCGTTGTTGTTACGGTCAACCTGCCTCTTCCGGCGGACCTCGACCAAGACTGCGACGTGGATCGATCAGACTTCAACATTTTCACTGCCTGCCTGTCGGGTTCGTCGGTACCCTGGGGTTCGGGGTGCGACGGCAGTGACCTTGACGAAGACGGCGACGTGGATCAATTGGATTTTGGCATGTTCCAACGCTGCTACAGCGGGGCAGACAAGCTGTTCGATCCCAACTGTGCGGATTGACATGGACGGCAGGATGCCGGTTCCGCACCATTGTTGACGGGCAAGATGGCGGCCCCGCGGAACGGCCCGCGTTCACGTGGTCCGGAAGCTCGCCCAGTCGATGCCCAGTTTTCTCATGCGTGCGCGAAGAGTGTAGGGGTTGATTCCCAGCAGTTTTGCGGCGCCGTAGGGGCCTTCGATGCGGCCGTGGGTTCGCTGTAAGGCCCGTTTGATGTGTTGGGCCATGGCTGCGTCGAGAGTGATCACCGCGTCATTGTCGTGGGCCTGAACGGTCGGGAGCAATCGGGTGTGGTTTGCCTGGCGGGGGGCAATTCGCGTGTTGACGCCAAGTGCCGCAGCGACTTCGAGGCGTCGTCCCATTCCGAGAATGGCCGCCCGCTCGATGACCGCCGACAATTCGCGTACGTTCCCCGGCCAATCGTATGAGACGAGCAAATCGTTATCCTCGGGGGTAGGGACCAGCGGCGGCGTGCCGAGTCGCTTGGCGGCGCGGAGGGCAAAGTGGCCGGCCAGCATGGGGATATCCTCGATTCGCTCCCGCAGCGGCGGGATGCGAACCACGAAGACGGCGATGCGGTACCAGAGGTCTTCGCGGAAAGTGCCCTCGGCGACCATGGCATGGAGATCGCGGTTGGTGGCGGCCACCAGGCGGACGTCCACGTGGAGCGGCCGCTGTCCCCCGACCCGTTCGAATGAGCCGTCCTGAAGAATGCGAAGCAAGCGGACCTGGGCGGCCAGCGGGAGTTCGCCGACCTCGTCGAGGAACAGCGTGCCGCCGTCGGCCCGCTCGAACCAGCCTTTGCGCGTCGCCACCGCTCCGGTGAAGCTGCCTCGCTCGTGACCGAACAGCTCGGAATCGATCAGTTCGGGGGGTATGGCTCCGCAGTTGACTCGCAGGAACGGTCCGGCACTTCGCGGCGAGCCCTTGTGGATGGCCCGGGCGACGACTTCCTTGCCCGAGCCCGTCTCGCCGAGGATGAGCACGGGGACGTCCGAATGGGCAACGAGGTTGACGCGTTCCATCACTTCCTTCAGGCCGGTCTCTGAACCCACCACCGAGTCGCTGATGTCCTGGCGCCCGAGCCGGGCCAGGAGCGAGCGGTTGTCGGCCTCTACGGCCTCGCGCAGTACGCTCAACTCCCGCAACTGGCGGTCGTTTTCGAGGGCCACGGCAAAAGGTTCCAGAAGCGCGGTTGCCAATTCCTCATGTTCGCGCCGCAAGCCGGAGCGGCGCTGCGTTGCGAGCACGAGCACGCCGACGGGTTCATCTTCGCGGTTCAGGGAGCCGACCATGACCTGTCCTTCGACCCCTGCGGGCAGCAAGGCGGGGTGGATTTGTCGAATCGTCGTGGCGTCGTCGCGGAGGACCTTGCCTTCCCGGCACCAAGCCAACAGTCGCCTGAACTCGTCGGGGCTGCACTCGTTGCGTGTTTGTTCGGGGGCGGCTGCGGTGCCGCAGACGCCAGCCGCGACCGTTTCCACGGCCGATCGGGGGGCGTCGAGCCGTCGCACCAGAACCAAGTCGACCGGCACTCTGCGGGTGAGGACCGGCCCTATTCGGGAGACTGATTCACCAATCTCGATGTGCTTGCAGGCTTCCCGCCAAACATCCAACAAAACGGGCATGAATCGTCTCATGAGCAATACCGTTAAATATGACGGATCACTGGCAAATAAGACACCTATTCTATGATATTTAACGGACTTTTCAAGAGAAGCGCTTAGCTGTTTTGGCAAAGGCCCCGCACAGTACTGATAATGCGTTTTTGGGACCTGGCACAAGGTTTGCCTATATTCTCATTGTCTGGGGGGGGAAGCTGCAAGCCGTGGAACGTACAGAGGGGTCGTTTTTGGGAGAATTAGCCACCTGTCGGCGGCCACACCGGTGAGTTGGGATAGGGACAGCTGACCGCCTGCCGGGTGTGTGAGATGGGAGACACGACGCATGGCGGACAATGCGCTAGTCGGCAAATCAATCCAAGCGGCGGGGGTGCCTCGGCGTTTTTGGCTTCTCGGGCTCGGCATGGCAGGCGTCTTGGGTTTCCTTGCGGTACATACCTTGTACCCCGAATGGCATCTGCTGCCGCAGGCGACAAGCCAGTACCGTCCGGCGACGCTGCTGGCCGTGTTTCTGGCGGCATTCATTTGCGAGTATATCGATTCGGCCCTCGGCATGGGTTATGGGACGACGCTGAGCCCGATGCTGCTGATGTTCGGTTTTGACCCGCATGCAGTTGTGCCCTGCGTTCTGATCAGCGAACTGATTACCGGCGTGACGGCCACGCTCATGCACCATCGGGACGGCAATGTGGACTTTTTGCGGGACAAGAATGCTCGCGGAACGGCCATCCTGCTTTCTGTTCTGAGTGTTGTGGGAGCGGTGATCGCGGTCCGACTAGCCAACAAGCTTTCTGTTCCAGGGCTGAGGTTGGCGATCGCCACGGTGATCCTGGCGACGGGCGTTTTCACGCTGGCCACGGTTCGGCGGCAGCTTCGTTACCGCAAGAGCCATATTATCACTGTGGGGGCCATTGCGGCGTTCAACAAGGGTCTCAGCGGAGGCGGGTACGGCCCGTTGGTAACGGCGGGGCAGGTCGTCTCGGGGCTGTCTCCAAAGCATGCCGTGGCGATCAGCTCTCTGGCTGAAAGCTTCGTCTGCCTGGTGGCGATCATCGCCTCGCTGTGGCTGGGGAAGGACCTGAATTGGGGTCTGGCTTTGCCTCTGGCCGTCGGAGCGGTGATGTCGGTTCCGTTGGCCACGATGACGGTTCGCTGGTTGCCGGAGAAGGCTATGCGGGCCAGCGTCGGTGTGATGACCATTGTTCTGGCGATTGTCATGCTGACCGGCGGGAAAGCATGAGTGGGGCCGGGGGTTTTGAGGCACATCACGGCGCACTGGCGTCATAGAACGGCGGGCCTATCTGGAAGTGTGAGGAAACGACGGAGCGGTCAGCCCGGGTGAGGCCGGTCGCTGCGTTTTTCCGTTTTGTGAGCCGTGGGGGGTGGATCAGTCCGTTGGTGACGCGGGCGGTGCCGTGCGAAAGCCGGCCACTTGCTCGACATCGGTTCGGCGGTCCTGGGCGATCATCCGAAGCGCATCCTCCAAGCCTGTGTCGATCAGGATGGCGGTTTGATCGTCAGCGGAGACCGCAAAATCGCAATTCAGGTGTATGGCCGTTTGTGTGCCGTAGGGCGTGTTCCGGGAGCGGGCCTTTTTCCAATCAGGCGTGTGACCATCTTTGACGGCAATGCTTTCCTCGGGGCAGATGAGCCGCACCTGGCTGTACCGCCCTGGGGCCAGGTCGGCGCTGGCGAGTACGCAGGGCCGTCCTTCGTTTGTTTGCAGCAGATCGATGACTTGCTCGCCGTCGCGGATGACGACCCAGGCATCGTGATTGTCCGCATGTCGGACCTCGATGCGCGAGACCGTCAGCCTGGTTGTCCCAACCCGCTCCGCAAGGCATGGACTGTTTTTGACAAGCACCCGAAGTGTGCCCGTTTCCCTGTGGGGCCGAGGGGCGAAGCCGCGTCCCACAGAAGAACCGCCAAGAAGAAGACCGAGGGTGATCGCCAACACGCAGACCGACGAACACGCGCCGATACCGATACGCTTTGCGAATGTGTGCATCACGTTAAATATAGTAAATGTGGCGGGGCAAGGGCGGGCAATTCGATCAGCCGACCGCATCTGTTTCAATGGGCGGGGGTTGTCAATCGGTTGTTATCGGGAGTCCTTTTGTGACTGCGCCTGCAAACGTCATGTTTTCGGACTCACCGGGTAGCCGGCCCGCCGGAAAACCATGAGCCCCGAGCAGGATCGCTGCCCGGGGCCCTGTTGGCATTCTCAGGTTGTGCTTTGGGGGATCATTCCGCCTTATAGCTGATCCCGGTCAGCGGTTTGCCGTCCGGGTCGCGGATGGCACAGCAGAAGGCCCAGTCACCGCCGCCCTGAACAACCTTGATAAGCAATGTGTTTTCGCCCTTTTTCAGCGTCGCCTTCACTTTGTCCTGGTCGCAAGCGCAGGGGCGGTTGACCTTGTTGGCATGGATCAACTGTCCGTTGAGCCAGACCTTGATCGCATCGTCGCTGCCGAAGGCCATCTGCACCTCTCGCTCGCTTTCGGAGATGACCGTCGTCCGCACGTAGGCGCAGCAATTGTTGCCCTTGCCGAGATCGAAGTGCCCGGGATGGTCGGGGTTGGTGACATTGAGCGGCTTCCATTCCTTAACATTGCCCTGCGGTTCCTCGGGCGGAAAGACGACGTCAAAGGTTTCCAGGCCTTCCTTGCCCTTCTGCTTGTAGGGGCCGCTGACCATCCAGGACGTGCAGTAGCTCGTCAGCGCGTCCCGCAGGGCGTCAATGGCGTTCTTTTCCGAGTCGGTTTTTGTGAGTCTGGAGAGCTTGTCGACAGCGTCGAGAGCCGCTGCATGGTTGCGTCCGGCAATGCGCTTTGACACCGACACCGCCGCCGCAAACGCTTCAGCGTGCAGATCGCCGTCGACCAGCGACATCAATTCGTCGAGTGCCTTGACGCTGGGGATATCGCCGATTGCCGACACGATGAGTTTCTTGTCATCGGCGTTATTGGCGAGACTCATTGCCGTAGTCAGGGTCTGGAGGCGCTCCTCGGGGCCGCCCTGTTCGCGTGCCAGCCGCACGTAACCGCGAAGGGCGACCGAGCGGTGCGTTGCGTTCTCGCTCGACTTGGCGATGAGCAGCAGGGCATCCATCGCCGAGGCGTCGCCGAGCTGGGCCAGCGCCAGAACCGCCGCATCCTTGACCGCGGGTTCCTTGGCTTCGCGTGCCAGCCGGGCCACTGCCTGACGGGCTTCGGGGCCGCGCTGGCCGAGAACGTCGATGATCAGTTCCGCCGTTTCGGGTTGTGCGTTTCCGAGAGCGGCCAGCAGCTTCCGGGTCACCTCGTCGCCGGGGATTTCCTGGATGCTGCGAGCGGCGACCATCCTCATGCGGGCGTCATCGCCGTTAAGGACGTCGAACAGCATGGGGAGGGCCTTGGTCCCGCGTGCGGCGGCAATGCCCTGGAAGCCGGCGATGCGAATACTCTCCGGCCGGCTCTTGTCATAGAGCCGCTCGTAAATTGCCGCTGCCTGGTCGGCCGAGCCCTTGGCGATCAACTCTTCGCCGCATTTCATGGCCGCTTCGGCTATCGAGGCGTGTAATGTGGGGCGAGGCTTTTCCAGCAGTGCGGTGACGGCCTTGATTGCCTCGGGCGTCCGAATGTCGCCCAGGGCGCACACGGCGGCGGTCGCCACGGCGTCATCCGGGCTGCTCGTCAACTTGGCGATTGCGTCCACCGCCTGACCGTCCCTGCGAAATGCGAGGCCGTTGATCATGGCGATCTGCCACTTGGACGTGTCGGCTCGGGCCAACTCGGCCCGAAGCGATGCTCCGGCTTGCGGCGAGGGATTGTTTACGAGCGCGCGCCGGGCGGTTTCGCGGATGTCGGCGTCCTCATCGCGCAGCAGCTCTGTCAGCCTGGCCACGACCTCGTCGCGGCCCAGGGGCTCAACCTTGCGCAGGATCCAGATGCGGGCCGGCTTGGGCACATCGGGGCCCACCTTGGTCATCATTGCTCTGCAGAGGGCTTCGCGCTCGGCTGCTTTGCCGGGAGCCCCGGCCTCGTGGCAGAGCTTTTCGAGGGCCTGTTGGGGATCCTTGCGTTTTGGGATGTCCGGATCGCTCATGCCGGGTATCCACTCGGTAATCTTGTCAATGTACTGCTTCTCCAGATCGGATGCAGGCGCAGCCGCCGTGGTGTTCAAGAGACAGGCCGTTGCCGCCAGAGTCAGCAGCCCAAGAAGCGTGCATTTTCTCATCATGTGATGTTCTCCTCAGTTGTTACAGACGCCATGGAGCCCGTTTGGGGCGGTCCATCCAGCGGCTTGCCTCGCTGTCACCGATGATTTCCCGTTTTTCCGGGTCCCATTTGATTGGGCGCCCCAGCCAGTAAGCGATGTTGGACAGGTGGCACACGGTCACCGAGCTGGCCCCGATGGCCACATCGCAAATGGGCCGCTTGCGCGAGCGGATGCAGTTGATCCAGTCCTGCCGATGGCCCGGGCTCTTGTAGAGGTGAACATCGTTCGGGCCGAGAGGTTCTTCGGCGATCGATTTGGGCTCGGCCTGGAAGTAACCTCGGTTCACCTCGATGTCGCCTTCCGTCCCGCTGAAGAGCACTCCGTTGGCCTGGGCCCGCTGCATGATCACGCCGTTGGCATACTTGAAGGTCATGTGTTCGACGTCTTTGCCGTTGGGCGGAATGATCTCGACGGGCCCGCTGCCGTCCATGCCCATGCCCCATTGGGCGATGTCATAGTGGTGAGCGCCCCAGTCGGTGGTCATGCCGCCGGAGTAGTCTCGGATCTTTCGCCACCCGCCGCCGTAGTTGCCGCTGCATCGTTCGGCGTTGTATGGTTGCCAGGGGGCCGGTCCCAACCAGCGATCCCAATCGAAGCCCTCGGGCACAGGTTGCTCGGGCAGATAGGCTTCTTGTGAAGGCTCGCCGATGTTGACGGTGACCGTCTGCAGTTTGCCGATCCGGCCGCTGCGGACCAGTTCGCAGGCCAGACGGAATTCGCGGTCGCTGCGCTGCTGGCTGCCCGTCTGGAATACGCGGCCATAGCGCCGAACGGTATCCACGAGGTCCCATGCCTCCTTGATGGTCAAGGTCAGCGGCTTCTCGCAGTAGATGTCCTTTCCTGCCCGGGCGGCCGCGCAGGCGATGATCGCGTGCCAATGATCGGGAACGGCGATCAGGACGGCGTCGATGTCGTCACGGGCGAGCAGGTCTTCGAAATTGTTGTAAGCCGCGCAGCCTTTGTAGTCGCCGGCCTGGCGATCGGCCGCGTACTTCTTGTCGGCCTGTTCTTTTCGCCTTTCCCGCACGTCGCGACGGACGTCGCAGGCGGCCAGGACTTGGAGCTGCTTGTCTTCCAGGAAGCCGTCAAAGTGCCCCCCGCCCATGTTTCCGATCCCGATGAAGCCGACGGTGATGCGTTCGCTGGGAGGCAGCCATCCTCCGCGTCCCAATGCCCAAGCGGGCACGAAATAGGGCACTGCCAGTGCCCCGGCCGCCCTTTTCAGCAGCGTCCGCCGACTCACCCTTGCTCGTTGAGTCATAACCAACCCTTTCCCTTTGAGAATCTCGATCGATGCCCGGATCGACCGGTGATCCGGCGCGACTTTGAGGATGACAGCTTACCACCGGCAGGGGGACGTGGAAATGGCCGACCGTGTCTCAACAGGGGGCTTCAAGTCGGGTCTGCGGCGCGGCCGGCAGGGGTATGTTGTGGCTGGAACGGGCGGGTTCTCCGCCCGTGCAGGCTCGGGCGGTAGAAAAGACCGGAGGCATGCCGCCAATGGCGTCCCTGCCCGAATCGTCTCACTGCCTCGGGGAGCTCACCGGTCCGGGACAAGTCCGAAATGGTTTGGGCGAGGGTGGCATCGGATGAGCATCCGAAGGTTTTTGACCACAGTCGTTAAAAAGAAGAGCCACACGACCACCGTCGTATGGCTCTCAGGTGCTGTTGAATTCCGTCAGCCCGGTCGGGCAACCTTACCGTCGGCGATACAGGCATGCCAGGCCGCCGAGGGCCAGCAAGATCATCGCCGCCGGTTCGGGCGTGACGACCAGGTTATCGATCCGGACCGAACCCGGAGAATTCATGCTCCGGATCTTGATCACGAAGGCCATGCTATCAGCCGTTGCCACGAAGTCGCGTGACTGCTGATGGTAATTGCCGTCCCAGTTCCCCAGACCGATCCATGTCGAGCCGGTCAGGTGGCCGGGGTAATCTTCGGTGGCTCCCCAACCGATCGGATTATCGGGGACGTTCATGACATTGAAGGAAGCACTGGGCTGGTGGTCGTCTCCCGTTTTCAGTCCGGGATTTCCTTTGTCGAACCCGACATCAGCCTGGAAATCGAACGTCAGGGTGTAAGCTTGGCCCACTGTCAGGCCGGTGATGAAGGTGCCGGCGAAGATGTCATTCCAATCTCCACCGCCGGGCGTCATCTTCAGGGCGGCATTGCCCTCGGTGAGATTCGTGGAAGAACTGACAGCCCAGTTCCCCCAGTTGTTCCAGCTCTGTTGGGCGAACTTCCAGCCAGCGGGCACCTGTGAGGCGGTACCATTGAGAACCTTGAAGTCGCCACCCGCCCAAGCGGCCTCGTTATCGAACTCGCCCTCGATGTCGACGGTCGCACTGCTGTAAGGCAAGTTCACACCGTCGGACCAGACGACTGCGGCCGTGGCCGGCATCCCGAACGCCAGGACGGCCAACAATCCACCAGCAATAGTTAGAAAGTTCTTCATCTTCGACTCCTCCTCTTTGAAAGACTAAAGACCGCCGATACTTGAAACCCTCGGACGAATTGGCTTGGTCGTTTGCCCTCTACAGCCTTTCGCCTCCTTGGAGTGTTAAGGCGGACCGCCTTTTTGCGGGCCGCAACCCAAGCGCTCTGCGATCCAGAAACATGCGCGCAAGGCGCACAGATGTCTGGCTGTAAGGTTCTAAGTGACAGCCTGTATCATAACGGGTGCCCCATAGCGCGGCAAGACAGAAACTGCCGAGAATTCGTCCTCGCGCTGGTCGAACGGCATGCGGCTTTCAGCTTCGGTAAAGTATTGGCGCATTAGGATCATCTGAGGCAATAATATGTTGATTAGGGTAATGACCATCAACCATAAATGAAAAACCAGATCACTTGATTTTGATCTGTTCGTGCCATCAGATTACGGTTTGGAGGCGGGTTGGGCGTGGGGCTGGAGAGCAAGGGCCACGTTCATCCTGGGCGAGGGCGTTTCGTGGGCCGATTGCCGGTCCAGAGGGTGCCACGCGCAGGGTGGCGGCGGTACCCGGATAGCAGCCGAATCGCCAAGCAGGCCGGTATCGCCTAAGGCGGACCGCCTTTTTGTGGGCCGCAACCCAAGGGTACCGCGATCCAGAAACATGCGCGCAAAATGCGCACCAGTCGCGACGGAAGAGACTATATTGTCTGATCGCAGCGGCACTGTTGGGCGTCGTGTTTCCTGGTGAGCGGCGGCAGAGGCGCTCGCGCTATGGTCAGAATTATGGCGTACTGGAACAGAAGGCAAGCCGGGCGGTGCCGGTGGGGCGTGGTGCTCGTCGCGGCTGCGGTTGCTGTTGTCGTCCTGCCATGTTGGGTTTGCGCCGAGCAGTCCCGGGCGTCCAAGCCGGCGGCCATCGGTACGAGATTCGGTAAAGATATCCCCAAGTATCGCATCTACCCGCTTCGCAACGGTCGATGCGAGATCGCCGGTAATGACGCGTTTGAGGGGGGCGATCCGGCGCAGAGTTATGAATACGTTCTCTATGTCTGGCTGATTCTCGGGGGCGACAAGCCGATGCTCGTCGACGCGGGGCTGAGCGATGTCGCGGAGATGAACCGAGGAGCGGCCGCGGTGTTGAAGAAGCCGATCACTCAGGACCCGACGGAAACCGTGGCCGCGCAACTTGCCCGATTCGGCCTGAAGCCCGCGGAGATCGGCCACGTGTTCATCACTCACCTGCACTTCGACCACGTGGACGGGCTGGATGCTTTCACCAACGCCAGGATCTACATCGGAAAGCAAGAATGGCAACTGGCCACGGCCAATGACTGCAAGGGCAGTTGGGGCCACGGCCGCATCATGTTCATGCTTCGGGACAACCCCGAGTGGAACAAGCGTCTGGTGCTCGTCGAGGACGAGGAGGTCTTGCCGGGCATTGAGTCGTTCTTTGTCGGCGGACATACGCTGGGCTCGACGGCCTATCAGGTCAACACCGCGCACGGGCGTACGGTGCTCACCGGCGATACGGTGTCGCTGCTTGCCAACATCGAGAAGGACATTCCTGTCGGCGTGCGGATGGACCTGGATCAGTGCAGGGCCGGCATGAAGAAGATCCGCGAAAGAGCGGACATCGTCCTACCCAGCCATGACCCGACGACCCCTCGTCGCTGGCCTCCGGTCGCGCCGGGTTTGCCGCGATATACCATCCGGGCCATCAAGGTCGGCCAATGTGAGGTCCGCGAGTATATCAGCTTCCAAGACAGCGAGGGCCAGGACACGCGCATGTATAACCTGTACGTTTGGGCCGTTCTCGGCGGCCCGCACCCGATTCTTGTTGAGACTGGCCCGAATCCCAAGCATGTCGGCGATTTCAACAGGGCCACGGCCAAGTACATTCCCGGCGGCGTCAGGCAATTGCCGGAGGAAGACACGCTCATTGCTCTGAAGCGGGTCGGCATCGATCCATCTGACGTCAGTCACGTCATCGTGACACACCTGCACGCGGATCATTACGACTATTACCCTGCTTTCCCCAACGCCCGGTTGGTGGTGAACCGGCGAGAGTATGAACAGACTCGCGGTGACGCCGACAACCCCGAGGACCGCGGTCACTTGAATCCCGAAGTTTTCGCTGCGATCCGCTCGCATCCTGAAAAGCTCATTCTGGCGGAGGACCAGGAGATCCTTCCGGGCATCCGAACGGTCCCGCTGGGTTGCCACACGCCCGGCAGCCAGGGAGTGCTGGTTCAGACGCACGTCGGGCCAGTGATGCTCACGGGCGATGTTGTCTACCTGTACGAGAACATCGAACGAGACCGCCCGGCCCGGAGTCCCGATCCGCGAGTCTGCCAGGAAGCCATGGCCAAGATCCGGACACTGGCCGACATTGTGTTGCCTGCCCATGACCCGCTGACGCTTGTTCGATGGCCGGGCGGCGTCATCGGCGCCGAACCGGGCAGCGTGGCGACGCGGCAAGCCGCGAAATGACGGGCTTATCAATACTGTCAAGCCATGCACGGACCGCACAGGACATCGGTGCGAGGCATACCAGCCATTGCCAGTCAATAGGAAGCCGGGCTGACGAGAATCCGCCCTGACTTGTTCTCCGCGCTGAGCGGGCGTGGGCCCAATCAAAATCGCCAGATAGCGCGCCCGATGACCGATAAAAGCCATTAGTATGGTCCACCCTCGTGGACAGGCGATTCTCCACGTGATCGGTGTCTGTCACGGCGGCGTACAGACGGTGCGATTAAAGACCTATCCGGAAACCCCGAACGTCGACCGGCTGGAAGGCGGTCCCACACGGACTCCGGTGATAGGCTCCAGGTCGCCGCGACCTTCATCCAGGTCGGACCGCCTTTTTGCGGGCGGCAACCCAAACGCGCTGTGATCCCGAAACGTGCGCGCAGAATGGGCACTGGTTGCGACGGGCAAGACCAAGACGGCCTTGGTGAGCGGGCCGCGCTGCTCACGTACGTTCAACCTATGAGGATGCCAGTGTCGAGTGCCGGGGTGCGGTCGCCAGGCAGGCGAATGACGACGGTCATTCTTTTCCTGCTTGCCCTGGTGGCAGGTCACAACTCGCAGGCGACGCACGGCGCCGAGTCAGCCAGAATCACGATTCTTGCTGCCCCACAAGCGATTTATCGCAAGACAATCGACAGCATCGAAACCGCCGCGAAACAGAAGAAGTGGTCTTACGTCATGGTGGAGTTGCCCGCACCCCCTGAGCAACCTCAGCCGGAAGACTCCGTCGATTCGGACAAGGCTTCAGCTTCGCCCGCGCCGGCGTCGCGACCGGCGTCTTCGGGTGTTTCTCTCCAGGACGTCCGGAGCCGCCTTGTTCAGACTCGGCCGGCGGTGGTGATCGCGGTCGGGACGGAGGCCACGATTCTGGCGCTGGAATCGGTTCCCGATGCGGCGGTCGTGTTTTGCATGGTGCCCAACGCTCTGGACGCATCTTTTCTGGCGGAGGACAGCCGACACAGGGCCCGCGTGGCGGGGGTCACCACGGATATTTCGCCGGTTGAGCAGATCGCGTGGGTGACGCAAATGGACGAGGGTGTCAAGAACATCGGCGTCCCGTTCAGCAGCCGAACGCGTCGCACGGTCGAGGCGCTGCGCAAAGCGGGGCAAGATCGCGGAATGACCATTACGCCGATCGAAACGAGCAAGAACGATTTTCTGAAAGCCGCGCGTCTTCTGGACAGCAATCGTTGCGACGGCGTCATCATGGTGCCGGATGCCGACGTGTATAACACGGCCACCGCGCAGCGCCTTCTTCTCTGGGGCATTCGTGCTCGCAAGCCGGTTTGGGCTTTCTCAAGCAAGATCGTCAAGGCGGGAGCGTTTGCCGGCTGGCAGGCCGATGACGAGTCTATCGGGCGCCAGACGGTCGATCTGGCCGACAAGATCGCGGGCGGCACCAAACCGGCATCGATCGGGGTGGTGTATCCGGCCAAGGTCATTTGCTCGATCAACCATCGAAGCACAGAGATGATCGGTATTTCGCTGGCCGACGACATATTGGCCAAGATTCCTGAACAGTACGGAAGGAACGACTAGGTGAGGATACTGCGGCGTACAACGAGATTGATCGACATGATGCCTCGAGCCGTGCAAACGGTGGAGCCGAGGGCGAGGGACGTCTGGAGAAGGCGGTTTCGTCCCCGGCCGTGGCCGGCGGCATGGGCGATCGCTTTGACTTTTCTTGCGAACGTCCCAGTTCTGGGTCAATCGCGGCCGGCCAGTGCACCGGCCGAGGATCCCGTGGGGCAGGCCGAAGCGCTCGATCGGTTCAGCCTGCCGCAGGACGGCTTGAACGACATGGAGGTGTTCAATCTGGACATACCCGAAGTAGACGTGGTACAGACCGCAACCAGAAGCCCGAAGCGGATCATGGACTTGCCTTACGCCGTCAGCGTGGTGACGGCCGACGACATCCGTCGATCGGGGGCGCGTTCGGTCCCCGACGCGCTGCGATTGTTGCCCGGAGTGGACGTTGCGGACCTGAGCTGGGGTTACTCCGGCGTGTCGACAAGAGGCGCCCACGGACTGACGGCCGATCAGGTTCTGGTGTTGATGGACGGCCGCCAGATGTTTGATCCCATCCTGGGAGCGACGTTCTGGTATTTCTGGCCGATCCAGCTTGAAGATATCGAGCGGATCGAAGTGCTCCGGGGTCCGGCGGGCGTCACGTGGGGTGCCAACGCGCTGAACGGCGTCATCAATATCGTGACCAAGGACCCTGCCGATCAGGTGGGTCTGACCAGTACCGTCAGTGGGGGATCACGAGGGGCCCACAAGGAGCACCTGGGATACGGCTATGCCGATGAGAAGCTCAAACTGCGGGTGTCAGGCGAATACGAGAGCAGCGACGGCTTCCGCAAGGGCGGTTCGATCCTGCAACAACTCGATGATGATTTTCTGGGCGGACGGACCGGCGTCCACATGGTCTATGACGCCACGCCGAAGGATGTTTTCACTCTGTCGGGCGGTAACAGCGTAGCCGGCGGGGGCAACCCGACTTCTCCGAGCTTCTTCCCTCCGGACAAACTCAGTCCCAGGTCGCAGACCGCCTTCCTGCTGGGCAAGTGGGATCATCGGGTCGCTCGTGACAACCAATTCGGCATCAATGCTTACGTCAACGACTACCATTTCGAGCCCGGCGCCAAGACGATCGACTATCGCTACCAGCAGATTGCTCTGGAGTTCAATCACAACTTCAAGCTGGGCGACAATCACACGCTGACGTGGGGTCTGGACAGCCGGACCGACCTGATTGACGGCACCAACTCGGATCCTCACTTGATGACCCGGGACTACGTCAGCAGCGCGACGATCGGTCTTTACGTGCAGGACGAGTGGAGGTTTGCTCCGCGATGGGCTCTGGAGCTGGGCGCCCGGATCGATTACGAGTTTTATGGGGGCTTTCAGCCGAGCGGGCGGATCGCCCTGTCCCACAAGTTTTCCGACGGCTCTCTGGCCTACGGAGCGGTGTCTCGGGCGTTCCAGATGCCGCCGGTGGGAGGCCGCTTTGCCGATTTCGTGCTGTACAGCGGCCTGATACACCAGACCGCCGACCCCGAGACGGACCCCCAGACGGTGATTGCGTATGAGTTAGGATACCGGAAGAAGTTCCTTTCGGACCGACTCACCACGAATTTCAACCTGTTCTGGCACGACATGGACGACGTGATCACCGCCACGACCATGGAATTCGGCCCGCCGGGCCTGCTTCAGGCGAAGTACGACAACCGGGCCTCCGCGGCGATGTACGGGTTCGAATTCGAGGCGAAATACGCGGCGACGAAACAGTTGACTTTGCTGGCCCACTATACCTATCAATGGATGGATTGGTTCGGGCACGTGCCGTACACCGACAAGGATTTCATCACCCCGCCCGAACACAAGTTCATGATCGGTGCACAGTACGATCCGGTGAAAGACCTGCATCTATCGGCTTATCTGCATTATGTCGATACGGTGAAAGCACCCAACGGGACCATGGCTCTTCTGCCGATGCAGATTCCGCCTTACTTGCGGCTCGACCTGAGGGCCGAGTACGAGTTCTGGAAGAAACAGGCCGCCGTGGCGGTGGGTGTTCGCAATCTTCTGGACCCGGACCATCCCGAGGGCGGGACGACCTTTCTCAACAATGCGGAAGTGCCGCGGATGGTCTACGCCGAATTTCGGCTGAGTCTCAAATAGTCCCGGCGTGCGGCCTTGCGGTCGGACTATGAACCGAGGGGCGAATGATCGCGGCGTTGGCGCGGCAGGCGCGCGGTGACGCAAACGCCTCCCTCGGGGTTGTTCGCGACCACGAGGCTTCCACCGATCGTTTCCGCCCGCTCCCTCATGCCCGGTATTCCCAAGGAAATCGCGTCGGTCGGCTCCTGTTCTTTCAGGCCGACGCCGTTGTCACGAATCTCCAGCACCAGCAGGTCGTCGACCGCCCTGATGTTCACCCGGCAGAAGGTTGCCTTGGAATGGCGGGCCACGTTGGTTAGGGCCTCCTGGACAATCCGAAAGGCGGTGGTTGCGAGAGGCTCGCTCACCGCGAGGTTCGGCGGTACCACCTCGACTCTGCAGCGGATGCCGGCGTACTGTTCGAATTCAGCCATGTGCGATCGGACGGCCTCGACCAGCCCCTCGTGGCCGAGTGCGGCCGGTCGGAGGCTGCGGGACAGCGTCCGTACGCTGGTGATCATCCGGCTCACGTACTGAATCGATTCGTCGATTCGCTCGACGACGTCGTCTCCGACGTCGCCGATTCGACGGCCCAGCCACCTCAGGTTGAGGTTGAGGGCGGTGAGCATCTGACCGAGTTCGTCGTGGAGCTCGCGGGAAACGCGGGCTCTCTCTTCTTCGAGCCGGCGATTTGCCTCGGCACTCAATAATCGGAGTTCCCGTTCCTTGCGCAGCAGAGCCTCCTCTGCTTTCTTTCGGCGGGTGATATCCAGCTCAATGCCCTCCCACATAAGTGTTCCGTCCGGAACGACCCGAGGTGAAGAAATGAAACGGCGCCAGCGGATCTCTCCCGATGGAAGCCGGACCCGGACGTCCACGTCAAGCGTGGTTCTGGTCGCAAAGGCCCGCGTTTCCTGCTCGGCCAGCAAGGACCGGTCCTCCTCGATCACCTGGTCGTAGATGAGCGTCGAGTTTGCCAGGACATCTTCCACCCTCAGGCCGTGAAGATGCTCCACGGCAGGGCTCAGGTACGTGAACTGTCGCTTTTGACCATCCTGACCGCTGTTGATCTGGTAGACCATTCCCTCGGCGAGGTTCTCGTTCAAGCTGCGCAGTTGCGCCTCTTTTTCCAGCAAGGCCTGCTCGCTTTTCTGGTGTTCGATGATTTCGGCTTCCAAGCGGGCGTTGGCTTCGCGCAGCTCGGCCGTGCGCTGCTCCACACGTTGCTCGAGTTGGTCTCTCGCCTCCCGGAGGTCCTGTTCCGCGCGGATGCGAATCAGGGCGGTACCCATTTGGGCGGCGACCGCCTCGATGGCGTGACGTGCGTGAGGCGGGATTTCGTTCAGGCGGCGGCTGGCCAGGTTCAGCACGGCGATCAGGTTGCCTGATTGTGCGACGGGTGCAACGGCCACGGACATCAGGCCCTCGTCGCGGCAAGCCGCATCGATCGAGTGCAGTTCGGCGGTCGACATGTAGACGGTTTTGGCCTTAAGGACCAACGCGGCCTGCCAACTGTCGCGGGCCAGATGTTTGACGCCGTCAGCGAAGCCCGCGGACAGATTCCTGTAGCGCGCGAGGATAAGATCGTGCGTGGCGGGATCGACAAGATACGCCCCGCCGCAATCAATGCCTTCAATCTGGAGGCTCGTTTCCAGGAGTCGGTCCAGTGCCTCATGCACGTCCCGTGCGGCGCCCAACGAAACGGCCAGATCCCGCTCCAGGCGCAGGAGTTGCTCCCGGCTGCGGAGCGATTCCTCGGCGCGGACGCGCTCCATTGCCGGAGCGACGGCGTCCGCGACGTCCTGAAGAATCTGCAGGTCGGATTCGCCATACTGGTTCGGCACGTAGGATTGCGCGGACAGAAGGCCGATCACCTGGCCTTCGCACTGCACGGGGACGAACATCAGACTGGCTGAGGGCCGACCCGAGCCAAGCGGTCGCATCACGGGCGTTGTCCGGCCCTCCCGGCGATTGACCAGCAGTCGTTTGCCGGCGAGCACCTCGCGCACCGGAGGACTGAATGTGGCCTCGGCATCCCGCTGTTCGGGGAAGGTATGCCGGCGTCCTTCAATGGTGTCGATGACTCCGGCGATGCGGAACTGATTCGACTCTGGAAGGCGGTGCGCCAGATAGAAGAAGTCCCAGGCGAGAAGCCGCTCGCTGGCCTCCTGCGCGGCAGCCATGACCGCATCGGCCGAGGTCGCGCCGGCCAATCTCCTGGCCAGATGGACGAAGACCTCCTTTTCCTCCCCGGGATGCTCAAGCCGGTGAAGGCGCTCCCGCAGTTGTACGTTCTCGTCGGCCGGGGTCGACTGATGGCGGTCTGGATTGCTCAAGCGTCACCTGCTCGCGGCTTGCCCGAGAACTCGATCGACGCAGGCATCGTCACCACGCTGCATGCCCGCCGTCCTCACCACGAATATGATTCTGCACAATGACCGCTGCGTCGGTCAAGGCGAATGAGTAGGCTGGTGCCTGGGAATGACCAAGAGCTTGAATTAGCCCACTACTTTTTCCAGCAAGCCGATGGCCGTCTTGATGTCTGCAATTCGCTGGTTGCCGGCCTCGCGTTCGATGACCAACGGCCCGGTGTAGCCGTAGGAGCGGAGCTTGGCGATGAGTTTGGGGATGTTGGCCTGGCCGGTGCCCAGGACGACTTCTTCGCCCCAGATCTTCGTCGGCTCCCGGGACCAGACGGCGTCTTTCATGTGGCAATGAACGATTTTGTCCTTGAGAATGTCGACGGCCTGAAGCGGGTCACCGACGCCGTAGAGGATCATGTTGGCCGGGTCGAAGTTGATCCGGATGTTGTCCCGTTCGACGGCGTCGATGAACTCCAGAAGGTTCTCGGCCCGCTCCTGGCCGGTTTCCATGACGAGTGTCAGATCGCGGTGGGCCAGCACGTCACAGACCTGCTTGATGCGGTCCACCATGACCGCGTACACGGATTCGCTCTTGTCGTGCGGGACGAAGCCGATGTGGCACGCCAGCATTTTCACGTTGAGGGCCGCCGTGAAATCGGCAAACGCCTTGGTCTTGGCGAGGCGCCGCGGCCACTCGTTGTCGGGCTTGAAGCCGCCCGTCTCGGCGATCCGCTGGATGCTCGAGTAGTCCTCGCCCTCGAAGCCGATGCAAGTGGCACTCACCTCAAGGCCGGTTCGTTCGATGAGCTTGATGATCCGGTCCGTCTGTTTGAAGCCCTCGTCCCAAAAGCCGATTTGCACGAGATTCAGGCCGAGTTCATGCTTGACGGCCACCAGTGCGTCGCCGATATCCGGCATCTTGAGGGACCAACTGCACACGCCGATCTGGAGGGGTTCCATCGCTGTTTTCTCCTTGGCTCAGGTTTTCGGGGCGCCCCGACAGAGCCCCAAGCGTGGGGTCAACATGCCGTCGTCTGCGGAGGAGCGGCCCGTTGCTCGCGACCTCGCTTTGTGAAAGACTCTCACTCAATTGCCCCGTCGGGGGCCGTCATGTTTGAACCGGGCGAGGCGGGTTTGTCAACAGCGCCGGGCGACCCGGGACCGCGGTGCGTGCGCCGAAGCTGCCCGCAGGCCGCGTCGATGTCGCACCCCCGGCTCTTGCGGACGTGCGCATTGATGCCGCGTGCCCGCAGTTGCTCGACGAAATGATGGGCTGCCGCCGAGGTCGGTCGTTCAAACCCCAATCCCGCGACGGGGTTATATCGGATCAGGTTGACATTGCATCGCATTCGCCGGCACAGGCTTGCCAGGTCGGCGGCGTGTCGGGGCCGGTCGTTGACGTCGCCGAGCAGCAGATACTCGATCGTGACCTCACGTCCGGTTTTCTCGAAATAGAAGTTCGCCGCGGACACGAGTTCGTCGACCGAGACCCGATTGGCCCAGGGAATGAGCCTGCGCCGGAGGGAGTCGGTGGGAGCGTGCAGCGAGATCGCCAGGTTGATCTGCAGGTCTTCCTCCGCGAGCCGCCGTATCTGCTTGGGCAGGCCGACGGTGCTGAGGGTGATCTTGCGTGCCCCGATATTCATGCCCCAATCGGCGTTGATCATGCGGACGGCCTGGAGGACGTTCTCGTAGTTTGCCAGCGGCTCGCCGATGCCCATGATCACGATGTTGCTGAGCCGCGTGTCTTCGCCGAAACGACGATCTTCGGGGGGCTGCCGGCAGAGAGCCCGAATCCGCGCAGCCTGTTCGACGATCTCGCCGGCGGTCAGTTGTCGCTGGAGCCCGCCCATCCCGCTGGCACAGAACGTGCATCCGACCGGGCAGCCGATCTGGCTTGAGATGCAGGCCGTTCGGCGTGTTTCGTCGGGGATGAACACGCATTCGCTGGTCGCCCCGTCCGTCCACTCCAGCAGAAGTTTCGTTGTCCCGTCCTCTGATTCCTGGCGTCGCAATTCCTTGCCGGTCAGTATGGTCCAGCTCGCGGCCAGTTTGGCCCGTTCGGTCTTGGCGAGGTTGGTCATGGCCTCGAAATCGGTCACGCCGCGATCGAAAACCCACTGGTAGACCTGCCGAGCCCTGTAGACCGGCCATTTCTGCTCCGCGCAGAACGTCGCAAAGCCGGTCAGCGGTGTCCCCAGGAGATGCTGCTTGCGATGATTAGAAGTCATCACCTGTCAATTGTAAGATTCACGGGCGAAGGGTTCAAATGGCCGAAACCGCCGATCGGCGGCCCCGAGTCAACGGGCGGGACGCGATGTTAGGGGGTGCCGGCCGGTGATTTCGCTGAGCTTTTCAAAAAACGCCCGCTTTCGGTCAGTGTTGATGCCCCAGTTGACCGGCGGACACTGGTAACCATCGCGGTAGTTGCCGCGGCCGGGGTCGAAGAAACCCCACGAACAGTACTCTGCGACGGCCGCCACGAAGTTGTTGACCGGTTTATCGAAGTCGAAATGATCGTCCTCATTGAAGAGGATCGGCATCGGCCGATAGCCCGGCACCTTTCTGGTTTCACGCACCATCCAGGCGATCACCTTCGGATCGCCCACCCCGTTTCCATGGAGCAGCAGGAAATCCGAGGCGTGGACCACGTTTTGGTTGGGTACGGCGCCGCCGCCATAGCTGGCGCTGACCAGCAACCGGCGGACGGGGTCCGAGCGTTGCCTGACCCGCTCGATCAATTCGTGAACGCGGTCGGGCCTGAGAATGGCATGGTCATAATTGACGTTGCATTCGTTGTTGATTTCGATCAGCACGTTTCGGTAGCGGCGGTCGGCCAGCCAGTCCACCACCTTATCGGATGCCCGCACGACCGCCGCCTCATCGGCCAGCCGCTGGTCCTGCCCGAAGTAGAACAGCCCGAGGATGGCGACCATACCCAATTCGTCGGCCTTGTCGAGGATTCGCTCCAGCCGTCTCATGTAATCGTTGCGAAGCGATCCGTCCGGCTCGATGGCCGAGTTGTGCCACGGCTGTTCCTTGCAGTAGCCCTGGGGGCATCCGCCCTGAAGGTTGATAGTGAAGGCCAGCAGTCCGTGTGCCTGCCACTGCGGCATGGCAGCGATGAACTCGCGCGTGTTGCGATCGGGGTCCCACCGACCCGTGTCCGGATAGGTCCACCGGGCTCTGGTGTCGGGGTTGAGGTCGTCGAAAACGCCCTGTACCATACGGCTGTTCAACAGCAAGCCTTCGATCTTATGCCCTTGCCAGATTCTGCCTTCGTAGGTCGGCCGGCCGTTGATCAGGAAGGCATCGCCGCGAACGGCGACTTCCGTTCTTCTCGGTTGCTCGGCTTTGCCCGCGCCGGCCCAGCCCAAGACCGTCAGGCCGGTCACCAGGAGGCCAACGGCGGATCGGCCACGAGAGGTCACATCTGCGGTCATCATCTGTTCGCTTTGTTCCAGGCGTCGGTCTGTCACGACTCACGTAGAGCCCATGGTCGGCGATAGGTCTTAACCAGCCATTTGGCGGCCTCGGAGTCTTCAACGACCTGCTCGGTCGTCCCCTCCCAGCGCACGCGGCGGCCCACGCGCCACGCGATGTTCATCAGATGGCCCGGGTTGGTGGCCCGGTGTCCGACCAGGACGTCGGCTTCCGGCGACCTGCGCGCTCGCACACATTCCAGAAAAGCCTTCACGTGGTTCTGAACGACATCGTGAGATCGCGTGTAAGAGGCGACTTTTTCTTCCGCGACCATCCTCGCGCCGTCGCGGTTTTCCGATAGCACCTCGTAACCGCTGCGGTCCACGATCAGAACGCCGTCGGTTCCGTGAAAGGCCTTGCCATGGGCCCGTCCCTCGATCAGGCGGCCGCTTCCGTGCCGCATGGTATAAGTCACAAGGAACCCGTTCTTGGCGACGGGACCCGACGGGTATTCGCAGGTGCCGTTGAACGTGTCCGGCCATTCGCGATTGTCCTTGAACGCGAAATGACCGCCCGAGCCGGTGGCGGCCACCGGAGCCGTGACGCCCATGGCCCAGTGCACGATGTCGAAGTGATGGGCACCCCAGGCAACCTGCCATCCTCCGTCATAGTCAAAGAACCACTCGGCGCGGGTGTATCGATTGGGATTGTACGGGACCAGCGGCGAAGGTCCGAGCCAGAACTCCCAGTCGAGTTCGGGCGGCGCAGGACCATCCGGGGGCATTCCGAAACCGGGCCATGCGTTCTCGACGTCCCAGATATGGACGTGTGAGACGGTCCCCAGCCTGCCTGACCGGACGATTTCAACCGCTTCGCGGTAGTGCTCCCAACTGTGCTGTTGCATCCCCATCTGGATCAGGCGGTTGTAACGGCGGGCCGCCTTGATGATCGCCTGTCCCTCGGCGATCGATGTGGCCACGGGTTTCTCGAGATAGATGTCTTTGCCTGCTTCGCAGGCATCGATTGCGATACGGGCATGCCAGTGAGCATTCGTCGCGATGACGACCGCGTCGATGCTCTTATTGCTCAGAATCCTCCGATAATCGTGGTGAGTGTCGGCCTGGCCCCCAAGCTGCTGATGGACCTTGGCCAGCCGATCGCGGTTGACGTCGCAAATCGCTGCCACGCGGATGCCCGGCACGATCTGGCAGACATAGGTCAGGTACTTGCCTCGGTCGCCACATCCGATGATGCCGACCGACAGGCTGTCGGTCGGTCGGGTTGTCGGATTCGAGTTTTCTCCCCTGACCAGCCGGCCGGCCAGGCCCGCGCCGACCGCCGTCGCAACGTTGGAACGAAGGAAACGGCGTCTGGTCATCTTGTGGTTCACGTGAATGCCTCCTCGCTTGTGCGCGCCGGCGGCCTTGCCGGTCACAAGTCGGCCAGCAGCTCCCGTGCAACGCGAGCGTTTTGCTTGAAGAATTGCCATTCGCGATCAACGGTTTCCGTCTCATCCTCGCTTGGCCGGACGGGAGCCTCGAGAGCAATGTACAGATTGGGGTTTGCTTCGATCGCGATGCGAAGCATCTCTTTGACCGGAACCTGTCCTGTCCCCAGTACCGCTTCTTTCCATTCGGGTGTCCCGTCCGGCCGGAAGCTCATGGTCCAATCCTTCAAATGCATCGACTTCGCATAAGGAGCCAGAACTCTCGCACAATGAATGGGGTCTTCCTTGCGAAACAGGCTGTTGCCCGTGTCCAGACAGGCTCCCACGCGGGGGTGGTCCACCGCGTCCAACAGGGCCTTGAGTTGAGTCGAAGTGAAGTCTCCGTGGTTTTCGACCGCGATATCGAAGCCATACCTGTCGGCCGCCTCGGCAGCCTGCCTGAGAGCCGGCGGAGCCCACTTGATGTACTCGGCGATTTTGTCATGGCTGGTGGTCTCTCCGCCGCAGAAGGTCCGAACCGCCCGGCCGCCGAACCGCACCGTCAGCTTCCCGCGATGCTCCAGACGAGTCGGGTCCCAGCCACCCATCCCAAACTCGACATAGTGACCGCGAGGGCCGACGACCGATGCCAGTCGTTCCAGGGTCTTCTCATCGTCTCCGGGAAAGTGACTGGGGTCGATTTGAACGCCCTCAAGCCCACAGGGCTCAAGCTGATCCAGCACCCACCACAGGTCCTTCCGGTTACGGGGATCCTTGGCGGTCAGGCGCTGGTGCAGGCTGTAGGTGTCCAGGCCGAGTCGCAGGCGGCGGGTCACTCCTTCAGGAGCTGTGGCAGGTTGACTGCCCCCTCGCGAGGAACAACCGGCAAAGGTATACAAGCTGCCTGCCCATGCTGCCGCGCCGGCGAGAAAACGCCTTCTAGATGATCTGGGCAGGTCCGAACCAAGGCAGCTTGCCGCGTTTTCAGTCTGGGTGTGGAACGGGGTCATGTTGGCTACTCCACAAGGCATGTTGGGTTTGGGCCTTCAGGGTTCCTCGGGGAAACCGGATCTTACCGCAACTTACCCCCCCGCGAAACCAGGTAAGTATCTGTGACTGCGGTAGTTGGCTGCCGTGCTGCCTTTCAGATGCGGCCATGTGCATTTTTGGTTATGTTTTTGAATCTTTATCGTATATCTTGTAGTGAGCCCTGCACGGAGGCGGGTCATGCCCCCCCGAGACCTTGGCGGCTCGGCGGCGTAAGCATCCTTGCGTGTACGGTGTGTTTTGGGAGATCTTTCGCGAGAACGGCAAGGCGTGCCACCACATGCGAGGGCGGGTGGCGGGTTTGTCGCTGGAGCGGTTGGAGGCCATGCGGGACTTTGTCCGCCGAGGTTGTCCCAAGAGCGAAGCACCGAGGTCTCCCTCAAGACCAACCCCGACGAGAAGCAACGGAAACCCCTTGATCTGCTTGGCGGGCGCCTCTGAGAACGCAAGCCCGGAACCCTGTGGCCGCGGCCGTGGAATCCAAAACCGCACTCAGGACGACGGCCACTAAAGACGCGCATCAGTCAATGGGGGTAACTGGCGATTCGAGATTGCAGATGGCGGAGCGCACCGTGCAGCTTTCCATGGGCAAGGGTGCGAGGTCACTCGTAGAAGCCGAATTCGTAGGCGGCGTCGAAGAGGGCGACGATATTCTCGGGCGGGACGCCGTGCTGGATGTTATGAACGTTGTTGAAGACGTATCCGCCGCCGGGCATGAACGCGGCTATGTTGGCGCGGACGTGTTCGCGAACCTGGGCTGGGGAGGCGAACGGCAGGACATGCTGGGCGTCGATGCCCCCGCCCCAGAAACTGATCCTCGACCCGAACCGCTCCTTCAGCGAGGTTGGGTCCATGTCCTCCAGGCCGATCTGCACCGGGTTGACCACGTCCACGCCGTTGTCGATCAGCTCGGGGATGTACAGGGAGCAGGCCCCGCAGGTGTGGTACCATACCTTGGCCTGGGTCAGCCGCTTGATGTGCTGAACGAGGGCTTTCTGCCGGGGCTTGACGACGCGCCGGTAGAAGGCCGGATCGAAGAGCGGTCCGCGCTGGCCGGCAAGGTCGTCGCCGATCATCACCACGTCGACCAAGTCTCCCACCTGTCCAAGGAATCCAGTGTAAAAATCCTTCCAATACTGGAGCATCCGGTCGAGCAGGACCTCACAGAACGCGGGGTTCTCGATCATGTCGATGAACCACTGCTCCAGACCGCGCATGTACCAGCAATACTCGTAGACCACGCCGCCGATACCGGTGCAGACGGCGTAATCCGTCTCGTTGCGAAGCTTCAGGGCCTGCTCGCGTACGCCGGTGAAGCGGGTGGGATCGTTGCCCCGGGGAAACGGGTAGGAAGCCACATCGGCGGTCGATGCCCGGGCGAGCGGGTGGTAAGAGATATCCATGAAGAGCGGCTGGTCGTCGGGCATGGACCAGATGACGCCGAACTCGTCGCGGAGATCATGCCACAGGCGGCCGTCACGGCGATTCTGGATGATGCCTCCCTTGAAGCCGTCGGGAGCGTGGGCACAGAGGTAGCGGGTGTCCACGTGGAACCGCTGCAACACCTCCTCGCAGGGTCTGGCGAGCTGCTGGACGGCGTCGATGATCGAGATGGAATCGTGGATGCCCAGGTGCTCGATCAGTGCCACATACGCGTCCTTGTGAATGCCCGTTTGAAAGCCGCCCAGGTCGATCGGGACGCGATCGGGAATCTCGTGATTGAGTGCGAGCCGGACGCGCTGCCTGGGGCTCAGGGTTTCCGTGCGCGGCATGATGTTCCATCCTGCCGGAACCTGCTCGGCCAGCCCCAAGGGGCCGGCTCGCGCTTGTCATCGGGCCGGCACGTCGCCGGCGCCGCACGCGAACGAGGCAGGCTCACGATCGCAGGATTATGCGGCGGAGTCGGCGAGGTTGCAACGGTCGAGGATCTCGCGAGCCGAAGGACGGTACTGTCCGCATGAGAGATGATGCGTTGTCGCCTACCCGCATCGTGGTCGCGGCGCGGTTGTCATGGGGGCAGAACATCATTCGCGGGGAGGATCGCCCGGCCGGTGAAAGCCGGCGCGGGAGGTATGCACAGGGGATCGGCCTGAATCGTGGAGCCGCTGATGCAGCGCTGGAGGTAACCGAAATCAACCTGGTCAACGTCCTGGTCCCGGTCGAAGTCGCAGCGGGCGCAGTATCCTGCCGGCCGTAAACCTGGGCCGGCCAGGCACGACTTGAACGTGCCGACGTCCTCGGCATCGACGTCGCCGTCGGAATCGAGGTCGGCCAAAGCCGTCACCGGCAGGGAGTGGCGGACCCGCACCCAATCCACCCACATGCGGTGCTGGCCGACGATGGGGGGGCTGGCCAGGCTGCTGAGGTTCCCCCAAAGCCCGAAGCCGATGCAGAGCTTGCCCTCGCCCCATCGAACCTGTCTGAGCGTGACCTCGTGCCAGACACCGGGCTCGTCCGAGTTGTTGGCCACGAGAAACCACGGGTAACCGAAGTTCTCATCGGCCCCGCGGCCGCCGGGCACGATCGTTCGCTCGTCGCCCCAAGCGACACCGACCGACGTGCGGGCATAGTCCCGGTCGCCGCGCTCATACCTCAGGCGCACGGTGATGTCCACGTAATCACCCGGAGCGAACAGATCCCCGGTATCACGCCTGATCATCGCCATCACTTCACCGCCGACGTCTTTAGGATCGGTGGTGTTCCTGAGCGAGGCGAGGACCCATCCGTTGGTCGCCTCAATGAGGAAGCGCGTTCCCGTACCGTAGACCCACCAGGTGTAGATCTCGTCCATCGGCGTGTAGGCGGTGAAGTCCTCCAGCCATTCGGAATACTGCTCACGTGGGTTGATCACGACCGGGGGAATGCTCGGCTCAGGCCCATAGCAAACGCGAAAACCGAGATTCGCATCGGTGATGTATCTGGGCAAAGGGCTTCGGGTCGCACAACGGACGTTGTAGTCGCTGTTTGTCCAACTGCCGCCTCGCTGGACCTCGCGACTGTCGTCCTCGAACACGAGGGGCCCGCCGGCATAGGAGCGATAACCACCCATGGTCCATTCCCAGACGTTTCCGGCCATGTCGAAAAGGCCGTACGGGCTGACGCCTGCGGGGAAGGAACCCACCGGATAGGTTGTTGGGCCGCCGTAATACGGGGCATTGCACCACCATGAGCTGCAATAGCAGCTCCATGTATCGGACCACGGCCACTTTCGGGCGTGCTGAGCAGCCTCGTCCCAGCCGGCGGCCTTTTCCCACTCCGCTTCAGTGGGCAAACGTCCGCCGGCCCAGCGACAATAAGCGTCTGCACCATACCAGGAGACCTCGCGCATGGGATGGTCTTCCCAACCCTCGTCCGGCACCCAGGCTGATCCGTTGTGGTGAATCCGGATCTGCGGGTCAGCCGCGTCGATGTAGGGACGGCCCTCAGCGTCGGCAGTGACGCCGACGGCATTCAAGAACGTGGCGTATTCGGCGTTGGTGACTTCGTAAGGACTGATCTGAAACTCGGGCAACTCGACCCAGTGAGCCGGGGTTTCATCGTCATAGTAGCAGGTTCCCGGCGGCGAGCAGTCAGGTGGCTCTGGCTCACTGCGTCCCATCCAGAAGCCGCCGGCTGGAATGATGATCGGTTGGCCGGCGGCGGAAGCTGTCAGGATCAGGGCAAGAGCCATCGGGCTGCCGATCGAGAACCGCATGGGTTCCCGGAAACAGATCCAATGCCGCACCGGAAGCATGCCGTTTCCCTCCAGCCACCTCGATCGGGCCTGACCACTGCCGCGTCAGCCTGCACGGCGATCACATTGCGTTCATTGTACCGTCAGAGCAGCCTTGATGGTAGCGGCAGGATTGGCGCTTTCGCGAAAAATGACAGGGCATCGCAGATCGAACCGGATCACCCCGTCTGGGGGAACCGAGTACGACCGGACCGGCTACTGCCTGACAGGAACACCCCGCTGAGCGAGATAGTCTTTCATCTGCCTGATCGTGAACGTGCCGTAGTGGGCGATCGACGCGACCAACACCGCGTCGGCGTGGCCGTCGGCAATGGCCTCGTAGAGGTGTTCGAGCTTGCCCGCGCCTCCCGAGGCAATGACCGGGACCTTGACCGCGTCGGCGATGGCGCGGGTCATGGGAATGTCATAGCCGGCCTGGGTGCCGTCGCCGTCCATGCTGGTGGGCAGGATGCTACCGGCACCGAGATCTTCGACTTTCCTGGCCCATTCGACGGCGTCGATGCCGGTCGGCTTTGTCCCGCCGCTGACCATGACCTCAAAACCGGAGGGGCAGGACGCCGATTTGCGTGTATCGATCGCGATGGTAATCCGCTCGCCGCCGAACTCTCTGACGGCCTCGTTGACGAGGTTCGGGTTGCGTACCGCGGCAGTGTTGATCGACGCCTTGCTTACGCCCGCGTCGAAAAGCTCCTGGATGTGCCGGATTTCGGAAATGCCGCCGCCGACGGTCAGGGGGATGGTGATGTGCTCGACGGTGCGTTTCACGGCATCCATGAGCGTCTTACGGCCTTCGAGCGTGGCGGTGATATCCAGAAGGACGAGTTCATCGGCGCCTGCCTGGCTGTAGGCTGCCCCATTCTCAGCGGGGTCACCGAGGTCCTTGATATTCACGAAATGAACACCCTTGACCAGGCGGCCGTTGCGGGTATCCAGACACGGAATGATACGACGATAATTCACTGGCGACCTCCCCGTCTGGCGACCGGCATTTTTGCGATGTCGGCGTGATACTCCTGGAGCGACTTGACCGTGCCGCGTGCGTTTCGCCGGGCAGCGATTCCTTCCACGGCGGCCAACGCGGCGCTGATCGTGGTGATGTAGGGAATCTTGTACTTGATGGCGGATTTACGAATGTAGCTGTCGTCGTGCTGGCTGAGTTTGCCGACCGGCGTGTTGATGACCAGGTGGATTTCCTTGTTCATCAGAGCATCAACGATGTTCGGCCGGCCCTCATGAATCTTCTTGATCGGTTCGCACCGGACGCCGTTGGTCGTCAGGAAAGCATGCGTACCTTCGGTCGCCCGTATTTTGAAGCCCAATTCCTGGAAGCGTTTGGCCGGTTTGAGCACGGCGGGGCGGTCCTTCCGTGAAACCGAAATGAGAACCGTCCCTTCGGTCGGTAACCGGCTCTTGGCAGCCTCCTCGGCCTTGTAGAAGGCCATTCCGAAGCTGTCTGCCAGGCCGAGTACTTCGCCGGTGGAGCGCATCTCGGGGCCAAGAACCGGATCGACTTCGGGGAACATGGGGAAGGGGAAGACCGCCTCCTTCACGCCGTAATGGCGGATTTCCCTGGGCGTCAGCTTGAGGTCGGCCAGTTTCCTGCCCATCATGAGCTGAGTGGCGATGCGGGCCATCTGGATGTTGCATACTTTGGAGACCAGCGGGACGGTGCGTGAGGCTCTCGGGTTCGCTTCAAGAACATAAACGACGTCGTTGGCGATGGCATACTGCATGTTCATCAGGCCGACGACGTTCAACTCACGGGCAATCCGCTGCGTGTATTCGTAGATCGTGTCGAGGTGCTTGGCGGGGATGCTGACGGGCGGGATCACGCAGGCCGAATCGCCGGAATGTATCCCGGCCAGTTCAATATGCTCCATGACGGCCGGTACGAAGGTCTGGGCGCCGTCGGCGATGGCGTCCGCCTCCGTCTCGATGGCGTTCTCCAGGAATCGGTCGATCAGGATCGGCCGTTCCGGCGTGACGTCCACCGCGGCGGCGACGTATTGCTTGAGCATTTCCTCGTCATAGACGATTTCCATACCCCGGCCGCCGAGCACGTAAGACGGCCGGACCATGAGCGGATAGCCGATTCGCTGGGCGATGGCCAAAGCCTGCTGGAGCGTGCTGGCCATACCGGACGGGGCCATGGGAATGCCCAGTCGGTCCATCATCTGACGGAACCGGTCGCGATCCTCGGCCAGGTCGATCATGTCCGGGCTGGTGCCCAGAACGTTGACGCCGGCGGCGGCCAGCTCCTGGGAGATATTGAGCGGGGTCTGGCCGCCGAACTGGCAGATCACGCCGACCGGCTTCTCTTTTTCGTAAATGCTCAGTACGTCTTCGACCGTCAGCGGTTCAAAGTACAGCTTGTCCGAGGTGTCATAGTCGGTGGAGACGGTCTCCGGGTTGCAGTTGACCATGATGGTCTCAAAACCCATGTCGCGGAGGGCGAAGGCGGCGTGGACGCAACAATAGTCGAACTCGATGCCCTGGCCGATGCGGTTCGGCCCGCCGCCGAGCACCATGACCTTCTTGCGGTGGGTGGTCGAGACGCGATCGGGGCCGTTATATGTTGAGTAGTAGTATGCGGCGTTTTCGACTCCGCTGACCGGCACCGCGTCCCAGGCTTCGACAACGCCGAGACGAAGCCGCTGGTTGCGAATCTGCGACTCGGCGACGCCCAGCAGCTTGGCAAGATACTTGTCCGCGAAGCCGTCCTTCTTCGCCTTGGTCAGCAGCGTGTCGGGCAGAAGGCTGCCCTTGTACTTGAGGATTTCCTCTTCCAGCTCGACCAGCTCCTTCATCTGCTGAATGAACCAGGGCTTGATGAAGGTCAACCCATAGAGTTCGTCGACCGAGGCGCCCTTTCGCAGCGCCTCGTACATGATGAACTGCCGCTCGCTCGAAGGTTCGCGCAGCATGTCCATAAGCTGCGACAGCGACCGCCGGTTGAAATCTCGGGCGAAGCCCAAGCCGTGACGACCGTTTTCGAGAGAACGAATCGCCTTCTGAAAGGCCTCCTTGTAGTTCTTGCCGATGCTCATGACCTCGCCGACCGCCCGCATCTGCGTGCCGAGCTTGTCCTGGGCGTTCTTGAACTTCTCGAAAGCCCAGCGGGCGAATTTGACCACGACATAGTCGCCGGAGGGGGTGTACTTTTCGAGCGTGCCGTCGCGCCAGTAGGGAATCTCGTCGAGCGTCAGACCCGCGGCGAGCATGGCCGACACCATGGCGATAGGAAAGCCGGTGGCCTTGGACGCCAGGGCCGACGATCTCGACGTTCGCGGGTTGATCTCGATGACCACCACGCGGCCGGTCTTCGGGTCATGGGCGAACTGGACGTTCGTGCCTCCGATCACCTCGATGGCATCGACAATGTCGTACGAATACTTCTGGAGCCTGGCCTGCAGCTCCGGTGCGATCGTGAGCATCGGGGCCGTGCAGTACGAATCGCCGGTGTGCACGCCCATGGCGTCGACGTTCTCGATGAAGCACACGGTGATTTTCTGGCCTTTGGCGTCGCGGACGACCTCGAGTTCAAGCTCCTCCCATCCCAGTACCGACTCTTCCACGAGGATCTGGCCGATCAGGCTCGCGGCGATCCCGCGGCCGGCGACGGTGCGGAGTTCCTCGACGTTGTACACCAGCCCGCCGCCGGTGCCGCCCAGCGTGTAGGCGGGGCGGATGACGACCGGATAGCCCAGGCCGGCGGCCACGCGTTCGGCCTCCTCGACGGAGGTGACCGCCTCGCTCTTGGGCATGTCGATGCCCAACCTGTTCATGGTGTTCTTGAAGGCCGTCCGGTCTTCGCCCCTCTCAATGGCGTCAACCTGAACACCGATCACTGTGACGCCGTACTGGTCCAGCACGCCGGCCTTGGCCAGCTCGGCGGTCAGGTTAAGGCCGGTCTGGCCGCCGAGGTTGGGGAGGAGGGCGTCGGGGCGCTCTTTAGCGATGATCTCCGACAAGGTCTCGACGGTGAGCGGTTCGATGTAGGTCACGTCGGCCATGCCCGGGTCGGTCATGATGGTTGCCGGGTTTGAGTTTACCAGCACGATCTGGTAGCCGAGCTTGCGAAGGGCCTTGCACGCCTGGGTGCCGGAGTAGTCGAATTCGCAGGCCTGGCCGATGACAATCGGACCTGAGCCGATAATGAGCACTTTGTGAATGTCGTTGCGGCGCGGCATCTGGGTAGTTCCCGCCTCCCGATCCTGGATAAGGTCATACGTACTCGATGGTTGCCGGCGGTTTGGGCGTCAGGTCGTACAGGCAACGGTTCACGCCTTTGATCTGCGTGATCCGCTGCGAAATCCGGTCAAGCGTCTCCCACGACGGCCGCGTCACGGTGGCCTCGCGGGCGTCGACGCTTTCCATGCAGCGTACGACGATGATCTGGCCGAACTCGCGTTTGTTGTCGCGGATGCCGGTGGCCTTGTCATTCAGCAGAACAGCCATGTACTGGAAGGCCCCGCAGTTGATCAGTTCCTCCTCGACGATGGCGGTCGCGGCTCGAACGGTGTCGAGCCGTTCGCGGGTGACCTCGCCGACGATTCGCGCTGCCAGGGCCGGTCCCGGGAAGGGCATTCGCTCGGAGATCTCGTTCGGCAGGCCCAGGAACCTCGCGACCTCCCGCACGCCGTCTTTCCGAAGCGTGCTCAGAGGTTCGAGCACCGTGTAACCGTAGGCCTCCTCCGGTTTGATTCCGAGTTGTGCGAGAATATTGTGCTGCCGTTTGATTCCGGCGACGGTCTCCTCGATGTCGGTCAGAATCGTCCCGTGAAGAAGGAACCTGGCCCCGGACTCCCGGACCAGCCGGCCGAACACCCTAGAGTAGAAGGTGTTGGTGATGGCGTTCCGCTTCTGTTCCGGATCGGTCAGGCCGGCGAGGGCCGAGAGGAACTCTTCCCGTGCGTCGATCAGGTCGACCTTGATCCCCATCTTTCCGAAGATCTCAACCACCCGCTGCGGCTCGTTCTCGCGCATCAAGGCGTTGTCCACGAAGACCGTCTTGAGCCGGGAGCCCAAGGCTTTATGGCCCAGAACGGTCACCACGGAGCTGTCGACGCCGCCGCTTAGGGCCGTGATAGCGGTTTCTTTCCCGACCTTCGCACGCAGCTCGCGAATCTGCTCCTCAACAAACTGTCGACAGTCGATAGCCATCGCACTCTCCTTCCCGGCAGGGCACCGGAGACGACCAGGATCGCGCCAGCGAGACAACCTGAGGCTTTAGATTGGGCGTTTGATATAATGAGATTAGGAATCCATGTCAAACCCGGCAAAGCCCCGCCTTTTTATTTGCCAAAGGACGCGCGGGTTCCGGGTCCCGGCGCGGAAGGGCGCGCGGCGGCGTGCGCCCGCCCCAAACGCCTCCTTCGTGTGTACCTTTCTATTTCGTCGTGAAAAGGTACAATAGTCTATGCACGTGTCGCACGTTAGCGGGGGGTCATCGATTGCGGACCCCAGGGGGGAACGCATACTGTCTCGACATGTCTGGCCCTGGACAGCCGGAATCGGCGTCCGGAGGTTCTGAGGACCCTGCGGAAGGCTGGTGAGACATCATATGGACGACCTCAGGAAGACCAAGAAGCAGCTTGTGGATGAGTTGCACGCGCTGCGAGCAAGAGTGGCCTTACTGGAGCGGGAGGCTTCCGCTCGAGAAGTGCTTCCTCTTGAACGAGACGAGCAACCATTCGAGTACCTGCCTCGGCTGTCTCGCGATTCCGCGCCCGCCGACGGGTCATCCGTCGCCCCGGGGGAATCGGGCTGCGGTGACGAAGGCCGCGCGTGCGCCCCGGCCGAGATTCTCTGCATCGCCCCATCGCCGGCGATGGAATCGCTGGCGCAGGTCTGTCAGGACCTGGGGCACCACTGCACCCGTGTGACGGACTGGGACAGCCTGCGGAACCTCCAAGGGCGTTTTCACCTGGCCGTGGTGGCCGTCAAGCCCGGGGGGCATGCGCTTTTCAACGGTCCGACCCTGCACGACCTGATGGTGCATCCGCCGGGTTGGCCGATGGTGGAGCGGGGACTTCTACTTGGGAATATGGATGGACTGCGAGGCCACGTGCATGCTTACGAGCAGCGAGCCTCGGGCTACTGCCAGATCGGCGACCCGGAGCGGCCCATGTCTCCCGACCTTCTGGCCAGGATACGGTGCGCCATCGTTGACGTTCTGCGCCTCCCGGCGTATGAGCCGGTCAACTTCTTTGACGAGGTTGATGACAGCGTCATTCATTCGGTGATCGAAAGCAGCCAGGCTCCGATCCTGGTGTTCGACACGGCGTGGCGGGTCTGGTTTGCGAACCTGTCGGCCCATGCCGTTTTCCGGCGATCTTCGCAGTTTCTCAAGGGTTTGCATTTCGATGAATTGCTGGCCGATCCGCGGGAGGGCAGGGTCTTCCGGGAGTCGGTGGCTCGGGGCCTCGGTCGGGGCGGAGGCGAGATCGAATGCCGCCTGCGAAGCAGGGACGGGCACGAGTTTGATGCGCTGATCTGGTACAACCCCATCTACCACGAAGGCCTCACGCAAATGGTGGGTTGTACGTTCACTGACATCACCCGGCGCAAACAAGCCGAGGCGGAACTGAAGAAGGCGCACCAACTGCTTCAGGAGCGTTTTCGTTTGCAGGGGGACGAACTGTTGCGGGCAAGCGAACAATTGGAGCAACGCGCCCAGGAGCAAGACCTCACCCGGCAGGCCCTGGATCGCCAGCGGAACCTGCTGCAGACGCTGATCGATCATCTGCCGGACCAGATCTACGTCAAGGATCGCGAGTCGCGCTTCCGTCTGGTGAACCGGACCGTTCTGTCGCGATTCGGGCTTTCAAACCTGAGCGAGTTGATCGGGAAAACGGACGCTGATTTCTTCCCGCCGGATGCGGCTCAGCAGTATTTGCAGGAGGAGCGTCACATTCTCGAAACGGGCGAGCCCCTGGTCAACGTCGAACAAGAGGCCCGGTATCCGGGCAAGGCCCCGGTGTGGACCCTGGTGACGAAGGTTCCGCTGCGGGATGAACGTACGGGAGAAGTCGTGGGGTTTGTCGGACTGAATCGCGATATCACTCACCTCAAGCAGATGGAGCAGGAAATGCTGGCCGCTGAGCGCCAGCATCGCGCCGTTCTCGACGCCATGACGGACGCGATTCACGTGATCGACCGGGATTACCGGATCGTGCTGGTCAATCAGGCTTTTCGCAACTGGATTGAGCGCTTGGGGATCCGGGCGGAACCGGTGGGCCGGCCATTAACCGAGGCGGTTCCCCTTATTCCCGAGAGCAGCCTTGACCACTATAAACAGATCTTTAACAGCGGCGAGAGTATCGAATACGAGCTCGAGACGCGCGTGCAGGATACGTCCGTCGTATTGGAGATCCGCAAAATCCCGATCATGGAATCTGATCAGGTGGTTCGCGTGGCCACGATCCTGCGTGACATCACGGAGCGTCGGCGGGTTGAGGAGTCGTTTCAACGGAGCGAGGCCAGAATACGACAGATGGTGGAGTCGCTTCCGATCGCCCTGTCCTCGGTCGAGGCGGACACGGGGCGTGTCCTGCTGCTGGAAGGCGACACGGAAGGTATCCTGGGCTACGACCATGCGCAGATCTTTTCGGACCCGCACCTGGGAGCAGCCATTGTTCACCCGGAAGACCGGCGGGCGACATACGCGAGTTTCGAAGAAGGCATCTCATCGCGCAAGCCGTTCAGCATGACATACCGCATCATTCACGGCAAACGTCGAACGCCTGTTTACCTGCAACGGTACGTCGTGCCCGTGCATGACTCAAACAACCGGCTCGTGAGACATGATTCCATCATTATCGACGTGACGGCGGAACGTGAAGCGCAGCAACGGCTGAAGCTGCTTTCGCAAGTGGTCGAGCAAACCAGCGAAGGCGTGGCCGTCGTCGATCTGGACGGCAAGGTGTTGTTCCTGAACCGGGCGTGCGCGGCGATGCACGGCGGAGGAGACGCCGACTTTCTCGGCAAGCCTTTGTCGGTTTTTCACACTTCCGAACAGGCGCCGGCCGTCTATCAGGCAATCCGGCAGACTGTCACCAAAGGCGAGTTCGAAGAGGAAACGGGGCATGTACGGAAGGACGGTTCAACCTTCCTCGCGTCGATGCGCAGCACCCTGCTCCGCAATGAGTCGGGCGCACCCATGGGCTGCATTGTCCTGATGCGTGACATCACCGCATGGAGAGCCATGCAATCCGCTTCCGTGCGGTTGGCCGAGGCGGTGAAGAACGCAGGGGAGGGCATCGCCATCTGGGACGGGAGCTGGCACTTGACCTATGCCAACGCCTCGATGCTCGCCATGCTGGGTTGCTCGTCCCTCGAGGAGCTGGAGGTCTTGAAAGCGTTCAGGGACAGTATCCGAAAGGGGGAAGGGCACGGCGACAACGTGTTGGCCGGTTTGCACAAGACGGGGGTCTGGCGTGGGCGTCTGCGCACCGAACGCAAGGACGGCTCGGTCGTGTCTCTCGCGGCGACGTTCAGCCGGCTCGTCCTGGACGACGGCGGTGAGCTGGTTGTGGGAAACTTCACGGACATGAGCCGCGAGGAGGCTCAACTCGAACAGATCCGGCGGTTGGGCCGCGAGGCTGCGGCCCTGCTCGACAAAGAGCGGGCAAGACTCTCCAGAGAGCTGCATGACGAACTCGGCCAGCAGTTGACGGCCATGAATCTTGCCTTGGCGTGGCTGGAGTCTCACCTGGCGGCGGTGGAGCCGCCGATCAGAGAGCGGCTTTCAGAAGTCAGAGACTTGCAGACGCGCATGACGGAGACGGTTCGGAACCTGGCCAAAAGCCTGCGTCCCGCGGTATTTGACTACCAGACCTTGCCGGAGGCATTGCAGTCTCTGATCACCGAGTACGGCCAGAGCGGCGGTTTGACCTGCCGCGTCAAGGCAGAGCCGCCCAATCTGAACGTGCAGAACCCGTTGAAAACGACGATTTATCGGATCACCCAGGAAGCCCTCACCAACGTTCTTCGGCATTCAAACGCGACGCGATGCGAAGTGAAGCTTCGGGCGACGCCCAGGGGTATTGAACTGCGTGTGACCGATAATGGCACCGGTGCGGATCCGTCGAAACTTGAGGGGACGGCGTCCCTTGGAATCGTGGGCATGAGGGAACGGGCCACGGCCCTGGGCGGTGAGCTGCGCGTGGAGAGCCTGCGCCGCGGCGGGGTGCGCGTTCTGGCTCGATTTCCCTGGCCGCGGAATCATCAGCCTTGACCACGTCCTGCGCGGCGGAGTCCGTTCCGAGAGCGGCATCGGCGAAACCGTTCCTGCCCGGGTTTTCCGAGAGAGGATGGTCCCGGGAGCCGGCGAGCCCGAGCGTGAGCATGGGCGAGTAGTGGGGTTCGCGGTGCGCGTTCCGGAGGCCTCGGGAAGGCGGCACGTGAGAACCGGCCGATGACGAACGCGATCGCGACGCCTCGGGATGCGGTAAGACCGAGTGTGAGTCCGATGCCTGTAAGCTTATGGGCCCGGAGGGATTCGAACCCCCGACCAAGTGATTATGAGTCACCTGCTCTCACCACTGAGCTACGGGCCCGGGAGGCGTGTCTTGCGACTTCGCTCGCCGCCGGGCACGAAGAGCGTGCCACCCCTATCAAGGTACGAACAACGCAAGGCGAATGCAATATCGCCGGACCACCGTAGGACACTGGCGGCAGCTCAAGGATGGGCCAAGGGAGACCTTCGCCGCCGCACGGGCAAGGACAAGCGTTGGATTCAAGGGCAAACGGCAACAGACAGGCAGACGCCTGGCACAAAGGCGCCGCCCGGGGCATCAAGAGTTCGTCGCCGACCCGGGCCGAACCCTCCGGGCATCTACCGTTTCGGCCGGCGGCATCGGGCAAACAGCCCTTACTCGGCGGGAGTGTTTTTCGGAAACAGCTTCCGCATAAGTCCGGATAACCGGGGAGAATAGGAAGGATGTCGCCGTCCTGTTGCAGAGGCATGCGATAATCGCCGAATAGACAACTGGCCGGACAAACGACAGCCGAGAACGGGGGACACTCATGTCGACAGGGCTTGTCGCTGAGTACATGACAAGGGAAAAGTGGCGCGAGGCTCTCTTCACGTACAAAGAGCGAGATTCGTCGCCGTCCTATGCGAAGGGACGTAGAAAACATCTGCGTTTCCGAATGGCCGGCTGGGCGACGGTCTTCATCGACTCCGCCGACAAGCAGGCAGCACAAACCCTTCAAGGGTGCCAGTTGCTGGACGTTTCCGAAGAAGGCATGGCTCTCCGCGTGCCGCGCAAGATTGAGCCGAATACCTCTGTTACGGTCGAGCTGCACGTCAGCGGGCGCATCTTCCGGCTGTCGGGCAGGGCAATTTACCACACCAGATTACCCGGCGCTGTCCGCGTGGGCATCAAGCTGGAATTCGGTTCAGGAGACAAGCAGGCCCATTCCACAGACCGGTAAGAGCCCCCGCGAAAAGCACCGCAGGCCTACCGTCGGGGCGGCATGTGGGGGGGTGCCACGGCAACCGAGGCCTGCTGCGTGCCGGTTAACCGGTGGCGGCGGGTCTGCGCCGCCTTCAGCGGTCCTGTCCTACCGCGAGTGGGTGGTCGACGGGGTCCCAGAGGCGACGCGTCCCGCGGATGACCACGCGTCGAGCCAGTTCTGATAGAGAGCTTGTCCCATGGGGCTTTCGATGACCTCCTCGGCCGGTCCCCAGTAGAAACTCACGAAGCCCGCCCCGTGTGGCCCGGCGGCTCGGCGGACGGCGGCGATCAGTTCTGTAGCCGTTGCGGCTTGGCCGTCGGCGCGATGGGGGTAGGCGAGGGGGTAGAACTCCTCGACAACGATCGGCTTGCCGGGCGGAAGCCGCGACAAGTGATCGCGCCAAGCCTGTTCGTTGGCTTCGAGTGTGAGGTCCTGTTTGGGGTAAAGATGGGCACAATGGAAATCCACGATGTCGGCGAAGACGGCGGGGTTGAGGGCACCAACAGTGATCAGGTGGTTGCCGTCGTTCTCACGGATGGCCGACCGCATCCGTTGAGCCCAGGCCTGCAGAAGGTCCCGGTGGCAGGCCAAGAGGTCTCCCAAACGGGGGTCCTCCCGGGAGGTCTTCGGAAGGGCCGGCGAGAACCAGTTCTCGCCCGGACGAGGATAGTCTTTCCACGCCGCCCGCACTGCCGCTTCGGTTCCGAACCGACCGTGCACCCACTCGGCCCACCGCCTGGATGCCTGCCGCCCGTGCATGTGGACGTAGCAGAACTGCTCGCCGCCGCGCATCGAGAAGCAGCCGACGACCAGGTCGCGGCTGTCGCTGCCGTGGACGGCCGGTTCGTTTTGCAAGTCATACGCCAGGATGGCAGGATGGTCGCGGAATCGTTTCGCCGTTTGGCGCCAGAACAGCTCCTCGTGTCTTTCGACCGTGTCGTCATCCGCCTCAACGAGCCACACCGGGATGGTCGACTTGCGTATGTGGCACAGCCCCACGAGCAGGACCTTCAGATCTGCCCGGTCGGCCGCGTCCAGTGCCATGGAAAGCCGTTCAAACGCGGCAGCATTGATGTGGTCGGGACGCTCAAAGTATTCACCCATCTGGCAGAAGAGACGCACGGTGTTGCCGCCCATTCTTCGCATCATCGCGAAATCGCGATCGAGCTTGGCCGGCTGTTCCCGAAGGACATCTTCGAGCAACACATCCCGTCCCGAGATGACCGAGCGGTCGTAGTTGAAGCCCCAGACGAGAAAGGACGTTCCGCCGCTAACGAAACCTTTGCCATCGGGCGAGACGGCCGGATAGCCGATGGTTGTCGGTGCTGAACAACCCGTCCAGAGCGCGAGGCCACCGAGCAGCAGTATTCGGATGTATGACATGATTTCCGCCCTTTGAATGTGAAGCCTCAGCAATGTGTCATGGCTTGGTGTCGGTGCGAAAGCAAGTCGCTGATGGCGGACACCGACCAGAACCGTCTCACATCGGGATCCCGTTTCAACTCCTTTCTCCGCGGGAGTGGAGAGCGTACAGCACGTCGATACGGACGGTCACCCTCGTCCTGAACGGCTCCGACGCAGTTGTCACTCAGAACGCGTGTCAAGAGGGCAGGGCATGGTCGGAGCCGCCGAAGGCAGCGGAGACCTGCCGGCCCGAGCTCAACAATATGGCAGGTCTCGGTCGCCGCGGCAACCTCGACGCTGCGGTTTTGACATATGCTCTCATTTGACGCACTCGGGATCGGCTGGGACCGACGGTCCGCTGATACATCCCAGAAACAGCGTGACGTCATCCCTGTCTACATCGCCGTCGTTGTCGAGCCGGCCGAGATCGCACTCGGGGGCCGTTTGAACGACGCCGTTGCCGGACAAGCACACCTGCAGTCGGCCGAAATCTTCCTGGTCTACGTCTCCGTCGGTGTCCAGATCCGCCGGGAGCGGCCTTACCTGCAAGGTCACGCTGACCACTGCCGGCGGGCTGTGACCACCGGTATCGGACACCGTGATCGAGGCCGTGTAGAGCCCCAGGGGAAGCCCGGCCGTCTGATACGCAACGTCGATGATGTCGGTTTCCTGTTCGATGCCGCCCGATGACGGCGAAACCGAGAGCCAGA